>MNVF01000015.1 GCA_001871535.1 Candidatus Micrarchaeota archaeon CG1_02_49_24 | reverse complement strand
GGCCCAATAAAAATCAGATTTTGCGAAGAGCCATAGAGCATGTATCAGCATGCGAGAGCTATCGCAAACAACAGTTTGCGAGATTTTCGCGCTAGCGAAAACTGATCGACCAGCAGGTCGATTCAATCGGCGACAACAGTCGGCGAGCTATGCTGCAACAGCAGCATTCTATCGACCCGCAGGTCGATTCAACCGCCTGTGAAGCAGGTGGTATCGGAAAGTCCCGCAGGACTTTTCGAGCTATGCGCCAACTGGTGCATTCAATTCTCTTGGCCTCCCGATAATTATATTGGTGATATAATTGGAAGAAATTGTAGCGGTAGCAAGAAAGTGGGGAAACTCCATTGGGATTACACTTTCGAAAGAGACAGTTGACAAAGAAAAGATCCGCCCGAAAGATACGCTGGTTATTACAATAAAGAAGGCAACGCCTATTAGGGAGCTTTCCGGCACTTTGAAACTGGAAGAACCAACGCAGAAAATCAAGGACGAGCTGCGCAGAGGGTGGAACTAAATGCTTTATTTCACAGACAGTTACGCATTGATAGAATTCATCGGCGGGAATAAGGGATATGAAGGATATTTTACTGGCGAGAATGACATCATTACAACGAAATTGAACCTGTTGGAGCTTTATTATTTTTTAATCAGCCGATACTCAGAGGAAAAGGCTGAAGAATATTTTGCCTCTTTTTTGCCAAAAGTTGTTGAATTGGAGGATGAACATCTGAAGGATGGGGCAAAGTTCAGGTTCACACACAAAAAACAAAACATTTTGTATATAGATGCTATAGGCTATGAGCTAGCCTGTTCAATGAAAATAAAATTTCTTACTGGAGATAAGGAATTCGAAGGAATGCCAAACGTGGAATTTATTAATGGTCGGTAAAAGTAAACCTTTGATTCCGTAAATTTGAACCGGTGGCATTCCTTGAATTCTTATGCAGGCTCCGGTTTCTGCAATCACTCTTTTTGCCCATGTATTTTGCAGTAGGTTCTGCAAGAGCGTGTTATGTGTTGTAAATGGATGAATAATGAAAGCCTTATTAATTGAAGTTGGCAAAAATAAGTTGGGTGGTTGCATACCAACTATGGCTCAGATTGTTGTGAGGGGAAAACGCACTGCGCTAAGGATTATACCAGGCATGATTGGGAGCGTTGATGTCCAAAGGGTTGTCATCCCATATAGAAGAAGGCTGCCGCGCGGCGAACGGATTATTGCAGAGCCGCCAATCTCAGAATCAGCTGATTTGCGAAATAGATATCCCCGCCACCCTGTTGATGGCAATCCATCAATGGAAACGCTTGTTATGCACAATTACGGAAGGCTTATCCTTGCCACGGCAGCCATCATCCGCAGGGAGCTTGCCAAGGGCACGTTCACAAGTGAACGGAATACCGTGAATGATGTTAGGGTAATGTGCCAGGAGCCTGAGGGGTTTTGCGCTTGGCTATTCACACTGACAGACGGCACGCCAATGAAAAGGAACCGGGCATTCGGCTATATGGTGAACCAGTTTTTCAGGGACATTGATATGTCCAGGAAATTATTTACAGATGTACGAGACGGGCACTTCAAGGGCTAAATTTTCACCCTGTAGACCTGCGCATGCGGCACGCCTTGAATGAGTATGCCAAGGCCCTTGAGCAAGCCTGCCTTTTTCAGAAAGGAGATGCTTTTTTTGCCAACGGCGTTGATTGAGGCAAACCCTTCTAGCTTAGGCATTGCTTCCTCTTCTGTGCATAGTTCACCTTCGTAAAATGACCTGTGCTTTTTCAAATCCAGGCAAAGCTGCCCTTGTTTGAAAATTCCCCCAAGCAGCTCCCTGTCGCATAGGGCGATTACCCTGTCCTTGCCCTGTTCGTGCAGCTTAAGGTACATGTCGTCACTCCTAGCGGATGTAGTTTTCATCAAGCTTGATCGGCTTGGCGCCCTTGTTGCCCAGCACCTTGACCTCGTAGTATTTCTTGTAGGCTTCCCAGAGCTTCTTTGCCTCGTTGCCCCTCACAATCTTCACTGCGATGCGCGGATTGTTCTGGGTGTAGTCCACGAGCACTACGTCGCCTGGCTGGGCTTCGGTGGCAAGGCGCTGGTCAATGCCAACAGTCTGAATGTTATCGTCCCACATCTGAAGCAGCACCTGGGTTGAGGTATCTGATGAGCGCACGCTCTTGCCGCCTGGCGAGAATATCTGCATGACTATTCCTGGATGGTACATAAGGGCACACCTCTTTGTTTCTGTTAGTTAAATGAAGGGAGATTTTTAATGGTGATTAGGCGATTGGGATTAAGGATTGGCATTATTGTTACAGGAAATATAAATAGTTATAAGATACACCTGGGAGCAAATCATTCCTGCAATTAAGAATCAGGGGTTGATGAACATTGTGAGGATTACTTTGCTCTGCAGGCAACTGGCAGGCAGGATAATGCCGCTGCCAACACCCCAGCCAGGCATGCTCATAAGCACAGACGGAATCTACTTGGGAAGAATCAGGAACTACAATTTGCCATTCTTCTGGGATTATAGGAAGCTTGTCAACCCGCACATCGGTCTGTTCGGGGTGAGCGGAAGCGGCAAATCCTATCTCATAAAAACATTCCTGACGCGGGCGCGCATCCTATGGAAGGCAAATGCCCTTATCCTTGACTGGACAGGGGAATATGTGGATTGGGTGAGGCAGGCTGGCGGCACGGTTGTGAGATTGGGGAGCGAATCGCTCAACCTCCTTGACTGCCGGGGCATGCGGCCGGTGGACAGGGCAAAACAGCTGGTGACTTCGCTGGAAATATTGGCAGGGCTGCAGAATGCAGGGGAGAAAAGGCTGGTTGAGGAGGCGCTCCTTGCAGCCTATGCGAAAAAGATGGAAATCTCAGCGCCAGCAAATGGCGAGGCGCCCACGCTTCATGATGTGTATGGAGAGCTGGCAGGGATTGTAGGAAACGACAGTGTTGACGCACAGAATGCAAAGTGGAGGCTAGCCCAGTTTTTACGGCCCGGCAATGATTATTTTGCAAGGAAATCCACCTTGGACTTGGATGCGCTGCTCAATGGATTTGTGTGCGTTGATTTGCACTCATTGCCAAGCGAGGAAAACCGCGGCCTGGCAGCCCAGGCGATTTTGCAATATGCCAAGGAACGCATGCGGGCACAGGAATTGGGAAATCCGGAGATACGGCTATTCATTGTGGCAGACGAGGCATGGAAGATTGCCAGGGATGGGCGGAGCGAGCTGATTGCCATTGCCCGTGAGGGAAGGAAATATTCATTCGGCCTGATTGTGGCAAGTCAGAATCCCCTTGATGTGCACAAGGACATTTTGGCAAATGTGGCGACTTGTGTGACCATGCGGCTGCTGCTGGACGAGCAAAGAAAATACGTCAGGGAATCACTCGGATATTCTGAGGGGATAAGCACAGAAACTGAGAAATTTGGCCAGGGTGCAGCGCTGTTTTCTCTTGTGTTTTTGAACAGCGGATCGCAGAATGCGCATATCATCATCGACAAGATTGATGGCGAGGAGTTGCTGAGCCGGGTGAGGATACGGTTTCCGGTTTCGAGTTCCGGGTTGTGGGTTACGAGCATAGTGCCCGAAACTGGAAACCCGAAACTGGAAACTGATGCAGGGGGTGAGGAAATGACATTGGAATTTGTAAAAAATGATTTCAGGAGGAAGCTCGCGAAATTCGGCATGGATTCCGAACAGGTTAGGATGGTATGCGAGCGGTTCGAGGCAAGCAACAACGAGCTCGGTGCGCTTGAATTTTTGAATTGTCTGGAGCGGTTTGGGTTTTCGAAGAGCCAGATGATGTTCATGCTGCGCGAGTTTGGGGTGGCTGAGGAGGAGCTGGTAAGCGTATTCTCCATGATGCAAAGGAAAAAACTGAACCTCTATGCCGATTCCATGGCGCAGTTGGAGGTAACGGAATAGTCTAAGGTTTAAGGTCTAAGGACGTTGAACTTTGAACCTTGAACTTTAGACATTTAGACCTGTTAAGACCGTTTGTGTGGTGATGGCAATGATGGATGCAAGGCGGGCTGAGTTTGACTGGGCTGGGGAGGATTTTGACAAGCTTCCTGAAAAATTCCAGGGGCTTGGGTTCAGCGAATGCGAGGCGCGCGCAGGCCTGGTCAGGCTGAAAACCATATTGAGCCGGGACCTGAACAATAAAGCATATCGATGGATAGGGTTTGAATTCACGCCAAAGAAGGTGGCCATGGAGTGTGCTGCCGGGAATGCTGCGGATAGGGTGGCAGCTGCCAAGATGCTGCTGGCAATTGCCGAGCTCTGCCCCGGCATGGCAAAGGAGCAGATTTACATGTATGTTGCCGGTGAACTGGAGATGTTTGCAAAAATTGACAGGAACACCCTGGAGCTGGCCCACGAGCTGGATTTGAGCGAACGGGAATTGTCTGAGGCGCGCCTGCAGGCACAGCGGCTGGCTGGACAGATAGAGAAGGTAATGGGTGAGCTTGCCAGGGAGAGGGAACGGAACACTGCCCTGGCCAGCCGCATAAAAAACCTTGAGGGCATGGGCACTGAGCTGCTTGAAGAGGAGATAATCCACCATCTGGAAATGAATAATGGTGAGATAGATGTGTGCAAATTCGCAGCCGGCAGGAAGCTGGCCCCGGCGCGGGTCGGGGAGATGCTGGATTCGCTCTCAAAGCAGGGAGCAGTTGAGAGAATTGGGTGAGGGAATGGCTGCTTCTGGTTCCGAGTTGCGGATTCCTAGGATCAGATTTTCCGAAGAGCCAACCTTGACCTTGACATTCTGAAGCGAGGTTTGCCATACGGCAATGCTGAGCGGCAAACCCGACGCCCAAGCACCCATGGAATCACACAGGGCTCGGGTCGCTTCGAAATGTCATCGGAGCGAGTGCTCCGAGATTGCAAAAGTGACAGGAGCACCGTGACACGTTAGAGCGACCCAAGCCCAATAGCGAACATTGGCTCGCTTGGGCGTCGGGGTCGC
>MNVF01000092.1 GCA_001871535.1 Candidatus Micrarchaeota archaeon CG1_02_49_24 | reverse complement strand
TGTTTATGATGATCAGATTTTCCGAAGAGCCTCTCTCGCTGATGCGAGAGACCCTGCACAAGGTGCAGGGTATGAAGGCTCATTCGGAAATCCAGTTTTCGCTTGATAGCGAAAATCTCAAGGACTGTTGTCCTTGAATTCTCGTGAAGTTGACGCTTGGCATTCATCCCCGCCCGAAGGGCGGGGTATTCTGCCAACTTCACGATAAACAATCTCTTTTCCGAGCTTTGCTCCGGCGTTGTTGTATCCGGTCATAGTTCCAGTCCAACACGGAAACACGCCACGTATATACGGAGACGACCATTCCACTCCGGATAAAACTGCATCCATTATCCTGTTGGAGGCAACAACCAATCTCTTACTGGCTGCCTGCATTATCCCTTCTACTACAGGAAGCCCGCTGGCATGCAACCTGAACACTTCCACTCTCCTGTTTGAACCGCCTACGATTACGTTAACGCCATTCCTTTGTGCAATACTCATAATACCACCGTTAATTACTTATAAATGACGTGTTTAAAAAACTAGTTATGTTCGTCATTCAAAAAAAGATATAAGTGAAGACCTATGTAAGACAGCAAGACCTCAAGACAGCTTAGGACCAGTTTAATACACAACTATATCGTCAGCCTTGTAGCCCGCCTTCACAAGGAAGCCCTTTACCTTTCTTTTATGGTCGCCCTGCAAAACAATCAGGCCGCCTTTCACGGTGCCGCCGCAGGCAAGGGATGACTTTAGCAGTTTTGCCGTGCCATCTATGCCCTCGCCCACGCCTTCCACGATTGTAACAAGCTTTTTGAATTTCTTGGTGGTGGTGTAAACTTTGATGCTCTGCGGCTGCTGCTTTTCCAGCATATCACATGCGCATATCTCCTTAAGAAGTCCGCATTTTTGACAAATATCCAAACCAATTCACCTAAATCAATTACTTTGCTTTGGGCGCTGCTGACGCCTTGCTCCTGGCAGTTTTCACGCCGAGGATGCGCGCTACATTCTTTCTTATCTCACGGATCCTGCCGGAGTTGGCTGAGCCGCCCATCCTGTGGCGGAGTGCCAACAGCTTGTTATATTCAAGATAGGAATCTTTGAGCTTTTTGCCCAACTCGCCATCTTCGAGCTGTGTCAATTCAGACATTACACGCTTGGTCATAGATATATTATGGGATGAAGGGTTTTATTAACATTTACTTCGAGGGAGGTCACATACCTTTTTATCCCCGAGGGCTTATGTGTCTGTCTTCAAGTCTTGCTTTTATACTTTCTTTTTCCCCGGGGGTTCTATCGTGAAAACGCAGAGTACCGCCTGTGAAGCAGGCGGTATTGCTCATTCGCAAATCCAGTTTTCGCTTGATAGCGATTGAATCTTGCCAGTTGGAAGATAGCTCGTAAAGTCCTGCTGGACTTTCCGAAAATCTCAAGGACTGTTGCCCTTGAATTCTCGTGAAGTCGGCTGTCGGCATTCACTCGGCGCCCGAAGGGCGCCGTATCTCTGCCGACTTCACGATGACCTGTCACTCGACTTCCGGCTCCTCATCGCGCTTTCTCAGGAAGACATAGACGCTGCCTATCACGAGCTGGTAGAGGAACGAAATGATTGCCAGGATGGGTATCCCTACCGCTGCTATTACTAGCTGTGCGGGTTCGAACTGATTCTTCATCAGCACCAGGACAAGAAGAAGGATTGCCCCGAGAATTGAAAGGAGCACTGCAAATACCACGTTGCCTGCGAATGTTATGGCAGCCATTGCCTTGTAGCCTGCCTGCCTGTGCTGCTCGAATTTGGAGAGAATCATGAATTCAGCGGCAGGCGCCGTAAACAGATAGAGCAGAAAGAGGGGCGGCAGGATAAGCACGGTATTCAGAAACCCCAACAGGGCGCCATTTTTCAGATAGGGCATCATGCCTGTTGGCGCGGCATCCTGTGGGATGGGCGGCAGAACCCTGACTGCACCCTTGGGCCCAATGTCCTTGGCTGCAGTCGCATCAGCCTTTCTTTTTTCCACAGCCTGCCTGATGTGCAGGGGCATCTGGCTTTTGCACTCCGGGCATTTGACGGCCTCCCGGTTTTCCACGACCTCGGCACAATTAGGACATACCCTCATTTTACAGATTCACCCGGGGTAATCACGCACACAAGGTTTATATAATTTAATATGAGGGAAACAACTATGAGAATAGACTTGCATGCCCACAGCGCCAATTCCCCGGACGGGTTTGACACCATTGACAGCCTGCTTGCATCGGCAAAGAAAAGGGGGCTCAATGGCATCGCTGCCACCGACCACAACAAGATAACATTAGCCCATAGCGAAATGCGCAAAGGCATGTTTTTGCTTCAGGGAGTGGAAGCCGGCACAAAACAAGGGCACATGTTGGTGTATAATTATTCTGGGAAATTGCACACTGATGCATTTGAGCTTGTGGAAAAAGTGAGGGATGAAAACGGAATCACGGTTGTTGCCCACCCTTTCGGAATGAGAAAAGACTGCCTCAGGGAAAACACATTCAGGGTGAAGGCAGACGGGATTGAGCGGTTCAATGGCAGGAGCCTTGTGAGCAATCTGGCCTGTGTGCTGAACCGGTTTGCCGGCGTTGGGGGCAGCGATGCCCACATAAAGGAAGAGGTTGGAAATGCTTATACCGAATTTGGGGATTGCGAGAAAATTGAGGATATTTGGGGGTGCCTGAGAAAAGGAAAATTCAGCGCAAAATGGGAAACAAAAGTTGGCACGGTGGCGCTGGCCAAATGGAAGAAAATAAAAAAAATGCTAAAGTAAGAATAACACCGCGGCTAATTTTTCACAATAATAACTTCGATGCCTTGCTGTCTGAATATGTCAATATATTCAAAATCGTTTGGGACCACCAAAATAAAATTACCATCAGGGTAGTGGTAAGTGTTAGCATGTAAATATTTTTTGTAAATATTAATCTGGCGTAATACCTCCCCGACCGAGGTAATTTTTGTTTTTACTTCAACATAGACCGTATTGTTATCGGGTATTTGCCGATTAAATTCAATTAATTTATTAGATAACGCTTTGGGGCGAAACGATGCATTGCAGTCTAATATTCCGATGCAATAATTGTTACTTGACAATGGGACTTCGTATTTTAGCTCAATACACTTTTTTACTTCATCTTCCAGAGTTAGTTTTTTAACTTCCAAATCAAATTCCTTCTTCCATATTATTGATTGATGCTTGAATTTTTCACCCCGGATTGCATAGCATTTGGGGCACTCTTTTACATCTACACTGTCAAAACAAACATCAGAACGAATTTTGCACACACGACCCGATGGGAATAGTCTAAATTTTCTGGATGCCTAAAATAATGTACGCATTCTTTCTCCCCACAACCATCAACATCTATTGAGAGATTATCCGAAAGCCGAAATTCAAGTTTTAAATGCTCAATGAAATATTTTGCAAAAAATGTTTTGTCTAGTTTGAATAACAAGTTATCATGCTCTGGTGTTTTCAAATCCTTATCATCGAATCCGAATTTTTCTAAAAGCGTTTTTGCCATATACTTACCCCTTCACTCATTCATTTTTCACCCGATACACAGAGACTATTTGGATAAAAATTCCTTGATAATTTGCTCGATTTCTTTCAGTTTATTCCGATTAAGGTACCATTGCGAATCGTGACCTGATGGGCGACAGACAAGCAGGCCTTCTTTCTTCAAATCGTGAGCAACGTCTTTTACCAAACTACATAAATGCGATGGAAATCCCTTTGGCAAATTGCTTTCGCAAACGTGGTGCTTGCCCCATGCACCGAGCTTGTAAATTTTCCTGAGCAAATACTTGCGAACTTCATCTTCTTTTTCCAATGAATCATCTCTGTTTCTTGTCCTGTTCTTTCAAAGGCAACTCGGATAGGATTTTCGGAATTTTATATGGTGGAACCATATACATTTTCCGTTTTGTCCTGGTAATATACCCATGAGTAACTTCATTGCTTAGCCGTACATTAAGTGAATTTGACCCTTTATCAATTGTCCCGATGGAGGTAAATAATTCGTCTACTGACATTTCATTAGCGATTGATGGCTCTAATTTATTGGCAAGAAAACGGGCAACTAATGCAACACGAATTTTCTCAGATACGGTCAACTTAATGTCTTTATAGGACACATTACCGTCTTTATAGACAACACAATAGTTTTTTATCTTAGTAATATGAGGGCCGAGAAAATTCTCTTCATATTTTTCCTTCTCTACTATGAACCCTTCCTTTAAATCTTCAAAAGCCATATATTCACCATTTTGTTAGTTTGTAAGTATGTAAGTTTTGATGATTAATATTTATAATTCTAATGTTCATAATTTGTACATATGGAAGCAACAAAAAGCGTGTTTGTGCAGACATTTGGGGATTCTCCCTATGTGCGCACCCTGGACTTTTTCCTTACGTTCGATGGATTTGACTATTCCAAATCCCAGGTGGCTGGGGAAGCCGGGGTGGCGAGGCTCACCCTGGAAAAGATTTGGAAGACCCTGATCCAAAAGAAGTTCATCGTGAAGACCAGGGTCATCGGGCGGGCTGAGATGTACAAGCTGAACACTGCAAACCCCGAAGTAAAGGAGTTGCTTGACATAGATTTCAAACTCTCCCATGCAAGAGCTTTGGCCGAAGCTGAGAATGTGAAGCATCGAGCATCCGAAGGATGCGAGAGCTATTGCGCAACAGCGCAATTCAAAAAAGCTCTGGCATCAGATTTTCCGAAGAGCCTCTCTCGCTGATGCGAGAGACCCTGCACAATGTGCAGGGTATGAAGGCTCATTCGGAAATCCAGTTTTCGCTTG
>MNVF01000079.1 GCA_001871535.1 Candidatus Micrarchaeota archaeon CG1_02_49_24 | reverse complement strand
GCCACCGACCCGCAGGGGATCGATGGCAGCAGCCGTCGAGATTTTTGCCAACAGACAAAAAGCCAGCAGGCGAGGGCTATGCTTCAACAGAAGCATTCAACCGCCTGCGAAGCAGGCGGTACACAGATTGAGCCTGATGGCTCAATAGCGCCGCATGCAGCAACGCTGCATTCGGTGGCTCATTCGAAAATCCAGTTTTCGCCAGAGGGCGAAAATCTCAAGGACTGTTGTCCTTGAATTCTCGCAACGGCACTGCGCATTCAATCCTGCGCCGTTGCGATGAGCTATCAAAACCACATTCACATCTTTTCCACAGTTTCGATGCCCAAAAGATTCATCCCGCTCTCCAGGATTACTGCCGTTGCCTTGCAGATAAGCAGGCGCTTGGCCCGCTCCCTGGCATCGGTTTCTTTCAAAATAGGCCATTTCTCGTAGAATTGGGTGAACTGGCTGGCTAGCTCGAACAGATAGGATGGTATGTGAGAGGGCTTGAAGTCCCTGCAGCCCCTTGCCACCACGCCCCTGAACTCCATGAGCTTGCGCAGCAAAAGGTGCTCTTCTGGGTTCAGCTTGAGCCCTTCAGGAGCCTTTAGCTCATTAGGGTCTGCCTTTTCCAGGAGCCTGCAGATGCGCGCATAGCTATACATAATATATACTCCGGAATTCGCACTGAAATTCAGTGCATCTTCCCAGCTGAATACCAATTCCTTCTCAGGGCTGATTTTGAGAAACGCGTATTTTATGGAGCATACCGCAAGCCTGTGGACCGCAAGTCCATCCAAATTCCGCCCTTCCACAATGCCCTGGATTTTCTCTTCTGTTTTTGCAATCAGGTCATCGGCAATGTAGCCCAGCCAAGTGCCTTCCCGCCCTGAGAACCTGCGAGTCGGCCGGGTTTCGGGTTTCGGGTCTTGAGGTCTTCCTGTCTTCAGGTCTTCACTTATACCTTTGCTTGAATGCGCTTCGCGCATAGCTCGAGCATGCATTGCATGCTCGATTTCTCCCGGGGGTCTTTCTTTCTGTGAAATCGGAAGCTTTGCTTCCGAGCTTTTCGCCATCGGGCGATCGATGCCAGCAGGCGTCGAGAATTTCTCCAACAGGAGATCGATGCCAGCAGGCGTCGAGATATGCTCCAACAGGAGCATCTGAAATGCCAACGGGCGAAATCCAAGAAAGAGGCCTGTCTTCACGTCTTCCGAACTCCAGACCCTGGACTCCAGACCCTGGACTCCAGACTCTGGACTGCCGTCTGCATAGCGCGCATGGGCATAGGCCAGATGGATATAGGTTTTCCCAGGGTTCCTGAGAGAGATGAATTCCTTGATTGCCTCCTGGTGGGTGGACTGCTCGGCGCCAATTATGTTTATTATCAGGTCGGCTGAGATTTCCTGCGGCTCGCCGTCCGCCGATGATTGCCTTACGGCCTTGCCATTGGGCTGCTTTACAAAATCCTTGAATTTAAGCCTGCTTTTCAGCAAGCCAAATTTCCACAGATGAAAAATGATATCTTTTGCAAGATAGGTCATGGTGCCATTGCTGCGCAGCAGCACTTTCTGGCCACTCTTTTCTTGCACCATACCCTTTCTCTCCCGAGGGTCTCTTTCTGGGAAAGAGAGGCTCGCGTTGAGCACCAGGCAGCCAGCATTCTTTCCTTCTGCCTCATGCCCCACGAACTCAGAGGATTTGATAATTTCCAGGCCCTCAGCCACAAGGAATTTTGCAATGTCGCTCTCAAATATCAGGATATCATGGTAAAGGCCAAGTGAAAATGCGGTTTCATACTGTGCCAGAAGGCATTTCGTGGCAAGCTCGCGGGCAGCTGCAGAAATATCGTTATCCTGCGCCTCCATTTTGCCAAGAACCTGGCGCACCTCCTTCTCAATCTCGCCAGATTCAAAACGCTTGCTGACCTCAACATACTGCAGGCCCAGCTGCACATCGAATTTGCCTGCCTCGGGCAGCTTGCCCAGGTTCCTGTAGCCCCAGACGCTCTCGGCAACCTGAAGGCCCAAATCATCTATGTAATCAGCACGGACTGTCGCATAGCCTGTGCAGGCGAACAGGTTTGCCATGGCATCCCCGAGAAGGGCATTCCTCAGGTGGCCTAAGTGCCAGGGCTTGTTGGGATTGACTGACGGATATTCTATCAATACTGTGAGGCCTATGGTCCTGTGCTTTGCATAATCAGTCCCTTTCTCAAGAATGCGGGCTGCCTCTTCCAGGAATGCATCGTCCCTAAGGGTGCAGTTGATATATCCGCCCACCACTGCAACTCTAGAGAATAGTTTTGCCAGCCGCAGGTTCCCGGCAACCTGTTCGGCAAGAAGTTTGGGGTTCCTGCCTGCTTTTTTAGCCAGCTCAAACGCAACTGAGGTGCATATGTCTCCGAATTCAGGCTTGGGGATGGAGATGGTATGCTCTATATTGTCAGCCCCGCCCAGCTCTGAGCAGGCTGCCTCAAGCTCGCGCGCAAATTGGCTAACCAGTTCATCATAGTCCATAAAAATCACTGAATGATAGCTGTATTTGAAAAAGTGATGTTAAAAAACGCGCAGTTTCGCACTTATACATTTTTCTTTTGCGAACCTTTCTTTTTCTGCGAAATCGACAGCTTTGCTGTCGAGCTTTTTGCCATCTGGCGAAATCCAAAAGAAAGGCTCATTTGTGCATCATGTCGCGGAGCGATTTGAGGGCCAGGTTAAGGGCAGAGGTCACCGCATGTGATTTCATGTCAACTGCAAACAGTATGATAATTGCGCCAACTATAATGACCATGAATAGCAAAATGTCGTCCAGGGTTATCCTGCGCTCCCCTGGTGGAACGTATGGCTGCTGCCCGACTGGGATAAATGGGATAAGTGGCTGCTGGATGAACTGCATGTCCATGTCAGTGCTGTTGCTCTCGAATTCATCAGACACGATAAATGTGACATTGGCAGCTTCATAGTCGCTGCACATGAGGCCGCCAAGCCCAAGGGAGGGAGAGGGTATCCTGTAAAATGTGTAGGGTAATATGGTGCGGTTAGCCAACTCAAGGGTGAATTGATTCGAGCGCGGGTCGCTGGCGGTTATGGTGATTTCCTTGCAGGGCGGCTGGAGTGGGATGGTCGTGTTGTTGAATGAGTATGTATTCTCTTTGATATCCCTGATGGAATAGGCGACCTTAAGTTTTGCCGGCAAAACGCTGACCTCGGAATAAGCATTGGAATTGGATGGAAGTGGATAGGTGAATGCATAATTCTCATCCATGTAGGTGACGACCAGGTTGAAAGTGAGATTTTTGTAGCCGGCTATGTTGACTGCGCCATTTGTGCTGGTTATGTAGGCCTTGCCAGTTTCGCTGACCACCACACTGGCAGGATAGGCTGGCTGCCTATTAGGGGTCAGGAACTTCAGGGTGAGATTGTAATTCGGAACAAAGACCTGCTGCGTGTATTCATGGCGCCTGAAATCGCCCAGGTCGCTCAGCAGGATAACCGGATTAAGGCGGGAGAATGAACTTATGAGGCTTATTTCCTGCCCGGAATAGTCATTCCAGTTCAGGCCGCGGTCCACGGTCACCAGCATGCTGCAGTTTTCGAGGCTGGTGGAATCAGGGATGGCGCGTTTGCCGGCTGATTTGCCTCGTGCCTTGGACGCAGATAGAAGTTTAGCCACAAATCCGTTTACCCGCTGGCCGCTGTCAACACAGATGGTTACATTTTCATCTTCAAGGAGGGTGGCATAATAACCAGCCAAATCTGATTGGAACCTGGTATTTTGCCCCTCATTGCGGCCCTCTAAAGCTGAGGTTGTGCCAATGAAAATAGTGTATTTATCCCTTGAATTTTTGGCAAACACAGCCTTGGTGGAATTTGCCACTGATTCCAAGGGCAGGCGCAGGGAATCAAAAATGAAATTTGCATTTGTTGCGTCATAGATATCATATATCTGGGCTGGGAAGCCAAGGAGTTTGACCTCCTCGCTATAGGGATCGACCATCCTGCTGGCAGTTTCATTAATCGGCACCGGGTAGGACCAACCTCCAAGCCTGTAGGAATATTTGCCAAACGTGCTCAGGATTGAGCTTAGGCTAACGCCGTAATCGGATATCAGGCTGTTAAACGAGCCATCACTGCGCGGGTTTATGGCTGGCTCAGAGTATGGCCTGGTCACGGTAGGCAGGACCACGTCATAGGCAAGGTTCGTGTCGTAGGGAATCCAGGCAGAAAATGAAGTATTGACGCTTCCTGTGAAAAGTTCTTTTGAAATCGGGGCGGTTATCTTGACATGGGTATAACTGAGCGGCTTTCCTTCGCTGTCAACAAATGTGACAGATGCGAACCTCAGGGGAGTATCAGTCTGGAGATAAAGGGACTGATTGCCACCCTTGACGGGCACCAGACGGCGGTCGCTTGACCAGTAATAGTTGGATGCTGTGACGTAGTATTCAAACTTTGCTGACTCGTTATCGCTGTCGGGCACAAGATTGATAATCGCTGCAGTGAATTGGCCTTTGCTGTTGGTTATGCCAGTGATGGTTGACGAATAACCATTGTCCGAGAAATCCTTTTGATATTCAATGACAACTTTTGCGCCCTCAACCGGTATGCTGTTCGGCGAGATAACTGTCACAGTCAGCTGCTCACTCCATGCTGCATGGGAGATGCCTGCAAAAAGCACTGCAAAAAGAACCAAACCCAGCAAATTCCTGGCAAACGGCATCAAAAATATGTTACGTATATTCACCATCAAAATCACAATTGCAATTACAATTTATCGTGAATTGGCAGAGATACGGCGCCCTTCGGGCGCCGAGTGAATGCCGACAGCCGACTTCACGAGAATTCAAGGACAACAGCCCTTGAGATTTTCGCCCTCTGGCGAAAACTGGATTCTCGAATGAGCCGCATGCGGATGTTCGCCTTGCGAACATAGCACACCATTCGCTGCCCGAAGCAGCGAATCCGTGTACCCTGCGCAGTGCGCAGGGTCATCGCAT
>MNVF01000073.1 GCA_001871535.1 Candidatus Micrarchaeota archaeon CG1_02_49_24 | reverse complement strand
TTCTTGCTGATGGGCCAGATAAAAGTCGGCTAAATTGGTTCAGGGTTTAGGGTTCAAAGTTTATCGTGAAATTGGCAGAATACCCCGCCCTTCGGGCGGGGATGAATGCCAAGCGCCAACTTCACGAGAATTCAAGGACAACAGCCCTTGAGATTTTCGCTATCAAGCGAAAACTGGATTTCCGAATGAGCCTTCATACCCTGCACATTGTGCAGGGTCTCCCGCATCAGCGAGAGAGGCTCTTCGGAAAATCTGATGGTATTCGTAGTAAAGCCAGAGCTTCTCGACTGGACTCCGGGGATAGATCTAAAGAGTTAGCGCCACCTTGTTTGGGTGGAGAGAGCTAAACTCATTTATATTTTTCCAAAATAGCTCCGTCAATGGAAAATTTCCTGGATTTTCCCTGCCCTTCGGGGAAACCTCAAGATCTGCTTCGCGCTGTATCGATGCACGGCATCGAAGCGCTCGCATCTCATTGTGGTTCCCTCCGCGAACCCTCCAACGTTGGTGTCTGAAACCACCGTCTACCTGCACGTGCTATCCGCTTACTTGTACTTTTCGAGTATTACTGTGTCAATGGAAAATTTCCTGGATTTTCCCTGCCCTTTCCGTATCCTTTCCACTTTCAATATTTTCATCGCAACCAATTCCTCGATTTTCTCCCTCATCGTGCGCTCGGCTATCTCTGGCAGCGCATCATACAGCTCCCTTGCATCAATCTCCTTTCCCCCAATCGTTTCCACAATCCTCTTCTGCACCTCATTCAACTTCGAGGCTGCCGGCAGGCTCGCCTCCTGTGCTTTCCTCACCTGTGCTACCGTTATGCACGTTGCCCCCTCCTGCTCGGCAATCGCTGCGCTTCTGTGCAGCAGGCTTATGGTCAGCCTCGCATCCCCCCGTTTCCCTGCAATTGCCGCGCACAGCCCAAGCACATCCTCATCATAGCTCCCGGGAAACAGCCCCACTTTCGCCCGCTCTCTCAAAATATCCTTCAGCTGCGGCGTGTTATAGGGCTCATACGCCACTGTCTTCTGGGCAAACATGCACTGCATCCTGTGCTCCAGGCTATAGGGGAAATATTTATTGTTGGCAATGCTCACCAGCGCCACCCTCAACCCGTATTGCTCATGGCACCTGAGGAATTCGTGGATAATGTCCCTGTCTTCTACCATGTCCACGTCATCAAGCACGATAAGCGGTTGCTTTCCCATCACCTTAATCCTCAATACAAGCGCCTTCAGCATCTCGCCAATGCACAGGTTCCTTATGACCGACACCTCCATTTTGTTGGCAAGCGCCTTGAGGATCGCGCTATTTGTCCTGCAAAGGCAGCAATTGATATACACCGGAAGAATGATTGTTGATGAATTTTCCAACTGCGCGATGACGCTCCTCACTGAGGTTGACTTGCCAGTCCCCGGCGGCCCTGTGATAAAGATGTTTTCGCCGCCTTTTTTTCCGGCAAGCAGTTTCAGGCTATAGGCAATTTCCGATATTTCCCTCTCGCGGTGCACCAGCTCCAAGGGGAAGTAATCATTCGAGAAAACCAGCTCATTTCTAATGAAATCCATAGTATAGTAGCTCCACCTTAAGATAAAATTCCTTCCCCCCTAAATAATACTGGTTGTCCATGAAACTGATAGCTGATTTGCACATCCACTCAAAATATTCCCGTGCCACCAGCCCGGACATGAACCTTGCTGAAATTGCCAAATGGGCGCGGCTCAAGGGCATCAATATAGTCGCCACAGGGGATTTCACCCACCCCCAATGGTTTGCAGAGCTCAGGAAGAACCTGAAATCACTTGGCAACGGCCTGTTTTTCTGCGCGGATATCCCAGATATAAAATTCATGCTCACCTCCGAGGTCTCAAACATCTTTGAATCTGCAGGCAAGGGCAGGAAGGTGCATACCTGCATCTGTTTCCCGGAGCTCGACCATGTCTCGCAGTTCAACGACCTCCTATCAAAAAAGGCAGACCTTTCGGCAGACGGCCGGCCGGCCATTTCAATCACTGCAGAAGAGACATTGGAATATGCAGCCAGCGTCTCTGCAAATGCGCTCATTTTCCCAGCCCATGTATGGACACCTTTTTTTGGCGTGTTCGGCTCCAAGACAGGGTTTGATTCGCTGGAGGACTGCTACGGCACCTCAACGAAATACATCACCGCATTGGAGACCGGGCTTTCCTCGGACCCATTGATGAACTGGCGCGTCTCAGCCCTCGACAAATACGCGCTTGTCTCAAACAGCGATGCCCACTCGGGCCCCAAGCTCGGCAGGGAGGCAAACGTATTCGACTTGCCAGCCAACCAGGCAAGCTATCTTGCGCTTCGGGACGCAATTGCCGGAAAGGACAGGAAGCGCTTCATCACCACCATAGAATTTTACCCTGAGGAAGGCAAATACCACTATGACGGCCACAGGGGCTGCAACATCTCCCAGTCGCCGGACGAGAGCCTGAAGGCAAAATGCATTTGCCCGGTGTGCAGGCGCAGGCTCACGGTCGGTGTGCTGAACCGCATTGGGCAGCTGGCTGACCGCAGCGAATCCGATGCAAAAAATGTGACGGGCACCATTCCCTACATCCACCTGGTGCCATTGATGGAACTCCTTGCCCAATGCCTGGGCAAAAAACCTGCCTCCAAGCCAGTCTATGAGGAATATTTCAAGATTGTGAAAGCAATTGGCAGCGAATTTGCAGTGCTTTCCGCTGATTTTGAAACCCTCTCCAGGCATGCGAATGCGGAGATTGCCGATGCAATCATAAGGGCGCGAGAGGGGAAAATCCGCGTGGTGCCTGGCTACGACGGTGTTTTCGGAGTGATCGATGTCACCAGAAAAGAGGACGGCGCAATTGTGATTGCAGCTGAACATGGCAAAGGCGAAAAAAAAGACGAACGCGGTGCTAAAAAAGGCGGCACGAAAAACAAAGGGCGGCAAACCACATTGGCTTATTTTTAGGTCATCATGTCTTAAGGTCTTATGTTTTGCCAAAGGCAAAACAGTCAAAATGTCTTACTGTCATACACTTATAGTTTCTTTCTTCCGAAGGGTTATAGCGCCAACGGCGCGTTCTCTTGTAGTTTTTCTTAAAAAGGTTAAGCGACCCGAGCCCTGTAGCGAACACATATTCGCTCGGGCTTTGGGTTTGCCACTTTGCATTCCTTTTGGATTGAATCGCGCTGTTGCGCGATTGAATTCGCCTACTGGCGAATAGCTCGGCGATTGTTATCGCCGATAGCATAGCTATCGACAAACCTCGCGTTACCTTTTTATCCCGAAGGTCTCTTGAATCAACGGATTCAAGAGCTTTCTTCCCGCAGGCGATCGTCGACAACAGTCGACGAGAATTTCTCCAACAGGAGAAATGCCAGCAGGCGATCGATGGCTTTGCCGTCGAGCTATCGTGCAACAGCACGATTCAATCGATGCCAACAGTCGACGAGATTTTCACCCGCAGGTGAAAAGCCAGCAGGCGATCGATGGCTTTGCCGTCGAGCTATCGACCCGCAGGTCGATTCAATCGATGCCAACAGTCGACGAGAATTTCTCCAACAGGAGATCGATGCCAGCAGGCGTCGAGATATGCTCCAGCAGGAGCATCTGAAATGCCAGCAGGCGAAATCCAATCTTTTTTCTAAAGAAAGAGGCTCGTCTTGAGGTCTCGCAACCATGAATTCCAGATCAATATCTGCTTTTAGTTTTCAGCCGGCTATGTCTGCGATTCAGCGCCAGCCTTTGAAACCAGTTTCACATTGTTTATGGAAATGGTGACCGGCACTGCAATGGCAATCTCAATGAGCTCCACGGTGATTTCGCCCTTAGCCTCATCCACGCGCAGCACCCTGCCTTTTTCATTTTTGAAAGGCCCGGAGACAATGTCCACCACATCTCCCTTGTCAATTTTGACGGCAGGCCCTGTGGCTGGCTTGAGCAGGTGCTTTATTTCATCAAAGCTCACTTCTTTCCTAAGCAGTTCCTTGATGTGGTTCGTGTTTGCGCCAAGCTCGCGCGCAATCTGCATGTCTGAAACTTCAATGAGCAGGTAACCGTTCAGCTTGTCGATGAACGCAATTGCAAAAACATCCAATTTCTGTGTCCTGGACTTTTTGGCGAGTATCTCCGCGACAACCCTTTCCTGCCCAGCCGTTACCCTATAGACCGCAAACATTTCATGCACCTCAAAATTGTCCCAAAGTCTTAACCTGTCCTGATGTCTTAAATGCGCTCTAAGCGCACGGCCCTGATGTCATAAGGTCCTAATGTCGCGCACTTATACTTTTTCTTTTCCCGAGGGTTTCGTGGGCATTGCCCACGAGCGTTTTGCCATCTGGCAATCGGCAACTATTGTCGACAAGATTTTCACCCGCAGGTGATTGACGACCGCAGTTGTCGAGATATGCTCCAACAGGAGCATCTGAAATGCCAACAGGCGAAATTCAATTCTTTTTTGTAAAAAGAAAAGGCTCTTACAAGTATGAAAGCACCAGTGAAATCACTGAGCCGAATATCCCGATTACCACAATCCCGGCAATGCTCACTTTCGTTATCTCCATTATCTCATCCATATCTGGGATGGTGGCCAGGTTGAGCACCCGTGCAAATCTCCAGAATAAATCCACGCCAATCATAAAATGTCCTCAGGTCTTAATGTCACGCACTTATACTTTCATTTATGTGCAGGCGAATGTCTTTGCACTTATACTTTTTCTCTTCCCGTTGATGAAACTCAAGAGCGCTTGGCTGCTTGCGCATGCACGCGCTCATTGTGTTTGAATGCGCCCACTCGGCGCATTCAATTTTGCCATCGGCGAAATCCAATAGAGGGCCTATATCGAGTCAAGCTCAGCAATTATATCACTTTCGTCTCCCTGCTTAATCATAGAGTCAATTGAATATTGGGGCATTTTTGCGCCTGCGAGCACAACCAGCACGCGCATGGACGAGCGTTTCATATTGTCCTCAACCCTTGCGCCCCAGATTATGTGCGCAGTGGGCGAAATCCTGTGGGAAATCTGGCTTACCACGAGCTCTGCCTCCTTGAGGGTCATGTCCTCGCCGCCTATGACGTTCACCAGCGCCCTGTTGGAGGTTGAAATATCCACATCGAGCAGGGGCGAGTTCATGGCGGTCTCAACGGCAATGAGCGCGCGCTGCTCTGCCTTGGCATCCACGGACGCCTCGCCAATGCCCACCACTGCGCAGCCCGCATTGGTAAGTATTGTCCTCAGGTCGGCAAAATCCAGGTTCACCAGCCCTGCCTTGGTGACAAGCTCCACAATCCCTTTCACCGCGCCTGCCAGCACCTCATCACATACCTTGAACGCAATATTCAATGGCAAGTCCGGCGCGATGGTGAGCAATTTGTCATTTGGGATTACCACAACCGTATCTGCATTTTTCCTTAATTTATTCAGGCCATCAATGGCATTCTGCATTCTCACTCTTCCTTCTGATGCAAATGGCAGTGTCACGACTGCCACTGTGAGCACCCCATTGGCCTTTGCCTGCTCGGCAATCACGTGGGCGCTTCCCGTGCCTGTGCCGCCGCCCAGCCCGCAAGTTATGAATACCAGTGAAGCATCTTTGAGTATGCCCTTGATTCCCCCGGCAGCTTCCTGGGCAGCCTGCTCGCCTACCTTGGGGTCGCTGCCTGCGCCCAATCCCTTTGTGATAGTCCTGCCAAGCAGGAGTTTCTTATGCGCCCTTGTTCTAAGCAGGTGCTGCACATCAGTGTTCATTGCTATGATGGTGGCACCTTCCACGCGCAAATCACTCAGCCGCGTGGCAGTGTTGCTGCCAGAGCCGCCAGTGCCCACCACATAAATCCTGGGCTTGGACGTTTCAATGAACGTCATCAGTTCCTTGTCTTCGTCAGTCATTCCGCCTGCGCCGGCTGCCTGGGCGTTTTCCTGAGCAGACGAAATCTGCTCAATCGCGTTTTTTATCAGATTCGTGGATTCCATGGCAAAACCATATTTCCCAAATGTATGCACGGCATACAAAATAGGGGTAGTTAATTAGCTATTCTTTTGTTGACTAAATTTAATAAAGATTTGTGGTGTCCAAACAGTCCCCACGCAACCATTTTCAAACACAAATGTTAATATCTGACTGGCATTAAAAGCGAACCTTATGCAAACGGTTCCAGTTGCTAAATCACAAACCACCCATGCCGCAAGGAAATTCCGCCCCCATTTGCCATTTGAAAAAAGCCTGCCCCTCCTGGAAGTTTATCGCGACACTGTTTCCCAGCTCATATGCACAAACATGCGCTTGTTATGCAACCTGCTGCGGAAGGTCCGCCTCTTGTACTCGATAGAGAAACAGCTAATCCCTTCCCCAAATACCATAAATTGTTCTGCAACCCCAACAGCTTGCAGGCTGCTGGTTCCGGCACTCCGGCTTCCTGCATTGGAAATCTCCCTGATGAGCCAAGATTTGACTCTTTTCGGTATGATTGTCGAAGAAGACCAGCCTCTTGAGCAAGCGCGTGCCGTGCTTGAGCTTGCCGTGTGCGCGGCAAATGACCGTGCCCTTGCCGTATTACACGCCAGCGTGAAACCAGATTTCAACAGCCTGGAGCCCCTTGTCCTAGAATTGGATTTTGGCGCTGAAGCAATGAGATTGTTTTCAATGGCGCTTCACGGCTCGACCTCTATCCGTGTCCTTGACAGGGAAACCCGCTTAGTGGCTCCTTCCGGGCTTGGTGTTTCGCTAAAAGTCAGGGAAGTCAAATCATTGGAGAGTGGGTATACACCACAAACACAAGCATAGGATAAGGTGTTTTTAATTTTCAATCCGAAATCTCCTAGTCTGATTGCATGATAACACCATTAATGAATCAGTATTTCTCCATCAAAGCCCAATACAAGGGCTACATCGTTCTCTTTCGCATGGGCGACTTTTACGAAACGTTTTATGAAGATGCCCAGCAGCTATCCCAGGACCTTCAAATCACCCTCACCAAGCGCGACAATATGCCCCTTGCAGGCATACCCTACCACGCGCTCGACACCTACCTGCCAAAGCTCATCAACAAGGGCAGGCGCGTCGCCATCTGCGAGCAGGTTGAGGACCCGAAGCATGCCAAGGGCATTGTGAAAAGGGAAGTCGTCCGCCTTGTCACCCCGGGCACTGCCATCGAATCCTCCATTTTGCAGGACAAGGCCAGCAACTACCTATGCGCGGTGCATATTGGCAGCGATTCCAACCGAACAGTCGGCCTGAGCATCTGCGACTTTTCAACAGGCGATTTTTTTACCACCCAGTTCCCCCTGCCCAGGCTTGCAGAGGAGCTCGATTATTTCTCCCCAGTGGAAATCATCATGGCAGAAAGCGCCAAAGGCGCCACCCCCAAATCAAAGCATAACATAATCTATGTTGACGACCGGTTTTTCTGGGAGAAAAATGCAGAAGACACCATCAAGGAAACATTTGGCGTGGTGACGCTCAAGGGGTTTGACCTGGAGGGCAGGCCCCTTGCCATAGTCTCCTCAGGCGCCCTGCTCATGTATTTGAAAGAAACCCAGCGCGGCAGCGTGAGAAACATTTCCAAAATCTCATACTACGAAAAGCAGAACTATCTGATAATCGACCCCGCCACCCGCAGGAACCTTGAGCTGGAGCGCACGGCCTCGGGAGACAAGCTCAACACACTCCTGTTCATATTGGACCAGACCATCACCAGCATGGGCTCCAGAAAGGTGCATAAATTATTGCAGTTGCCCCTGCGCGACATGGCTGAAATAAACAAGCGGCTCGATTCGGTGGCTGCGCTCATGGGCTCCCGCAGTGCCTATGGCGACCTGCGCATCGCCCTCCAGAGCGTCTATGACATGGAGCGCATCATGACCCGCATTGCCTATGGCAGGGCAATCCCCCGTGAAGTGCTTGCACTGGCCATGAGCATCAGGGCTTTGAAAGCGGTTTCGCTTTCGGTTTCGAGTATTGTGCCCGTAACCCGTAACCATTCTTACCTGCTTGAATTGGGCACCTTTCCAGACCTCACCCCCCTCGCAGAGCTTATAGAAACAGGAGTTTCCGGCGAAGAGGGCGAGCTCATCCACACAGGTTACAATCCAGAGCTCGATACCTACCGCGCATTGATGAATGATGGCAGGGGCTGGATGCTCCAATACGAGCAAAAGGAGCGCAAGCGCACCGGAATAAAGAGCCTCAAGGTGCGGTTCACAAAAGTATTCGGCTATTTCATTGATGTAACCCGCGCAAATCTCAGCAATGTGCCTCCTGATTATACCCGCAGGCAGACCACCCTCAATTCCGAGCGCTACATAACCGCTGAGCTGAAGGAGATGGAGGACAAGCTTCTGAATGCAGAGGAGCGCTTCCTTGAGCTTGAGAAAAAATTATATGCAGAATTGCTTGAGAAAATCTCAAAACACACCCCACAGGCGCAGGAAGCTGCCGACAAAGTTTCCATGCTTGACTGCCTTCATGCATTTGCCTCGCTTGCCATCACCAACAGCTATTGCAGGCCGGAGATGCACACCGGCTATGAACTCAGCATTGAGGATGGCAGGCATCCTGTTGTCGAGCGGCTGACCAGGTTCGTGCCTAATGACACCAACTTGGGTGAGGATGCCAAAATAATGCTCATAACGGGCCCGAATATGGCAGGCAAATCCACCATCCTGCGGCAGGTGGCGCTCATAACGCTGATGGCCCACATCGGCTCGTTTGTGCCTGCGAAAAAAGCAAAGGTGCCGCTCACCGACAGGATATTCACACGTATAGGCGCCAGCGATGACATCTCAAAGGGCACCTCAACTTTCCTTGCAGAGATGAGCGAAGTGGCCTATATATTGAACAACGCAACCCCGGAATCCCTTATCATTTTGGATGAAATCGGCCGCGGAACCTCAACCTATGACGGGCTCTCGATTGCCTGGGCAGTGGTTGAGCACATCTACAGGCGCCTGGGCGCAAAAACAATGTTCGCCACCCACTATCACCAGCTGAATGCCATTGAAGAGGAATTCGAAGGGGTGAAGAATTTCAACGTGGCGGTGAAGGAAGTGGGCGACGAGATAATTTTCATGCACAAGCTTGTTCACGGTGGCACTGACAGGAGCTATGGCATCTACGTTTCAAAGCTGGCCGGCCTGCCGGCAGATGTAATCGCAAGGGCTACTGAAATCATGCACACTTTCGGCGGCGAAAAGCAGATAGGCATTGCAATGGAGAAAAAGGAAAAGCAGCGGACCCTGGATGAATACATGGCTGAGTTTGGCGAGCCGCCGACACCGGGAGAAAAAAAGGCAGGAGAAGCAGCCCTTTCAAAGGAGACTGAAAAACAAAAACAATAATTTTGCAAATAAATTAAAGGAGTTGATTCAATGATTCACATCCTCCCTGACAGCATCGTGAAAAAAATCGCAGCCGGCGAAGTTATCCAGAAGCCCTTCAATGTTGCCAAGGAGCTGGTTGAAAACTCCATTGACGCAGGCGCCACCTCAATCACGGTTGAGCTTGATGGCATCCGTAACATCACCGTCTCTGACAACGGCTCTGGCATGTCGCGGGAGGATGCGCTGCTTGCCTGCTCCAAGCACGCCACCAGCAAAATTACAGTTGAAAAAGACCTGGATTCAATCAGCACGCTGGGTTTCAGGGGCGAAGCTTTGGCAAGCATAGCCGCAGTCTCAAACCTCACCCTCAAAACTTCCAACTCTTCTTCTGGGGAAGGAATTGAGCTCAGGCTCAGCGGCAATCAAGCATCTGACAAGCCCATTGGCATGCCACGCGGCACAACCATCGATGTGCGCGACCTGTTCTACAACATGCCGGCACGCAGGAAATTCCTCGATGCCGAAATTTCCGAGCTGAAGAAAATCATTGAAGTGGCGCGCGACTATTCCCTTGCCTACCCTGGGGTTTCATTTGAAGTGAAGGACAAAAACAGCACCCTCTTCAAGGCACTTGTCGGCGACCTGGAAGCAAGGACTTCTGATGTGCTGAAAGAGGTTGCAAAAAACCTTGTATCCGTTTCTGCCTCAAACGGTTATGCCAAATTGCACGGTTTCGTGGGCAAGCCCGGCTTTGTCAGGAAGGACCGCCGCTACCAATTTGTTTTTGTCAACAGGCGCCTTGTGAAAAATGAGCTGGTGGAGCGTGCAGTATTCGATTCCCTGCCAATTTTGCCCTCTCACCACCCGGTGTTTGTCTTATTCCTTGAAATCAGCCCACAAAAGGTTGATGTGAACATCCATCCCAACAAGCTGGAGGTCAAGTTTTCCGACCCTGACCAGGTTTATGCGCTTGTGAGCAGCGCAGTAGTGCCCCTTGCCTCAAGGAAAGCCGAGATATCAGGGAAGGTGGAGCTTTCCCAGCGGAAAGGGAATGTTTATGAAGTGGTGAAAGGAAAACAGGAAACCTTAACTGTTCCGGGTTCCGGGTTCCGGGTTGCGAGTTCCGAAACTGAAAGACCTAGGCTCGAAACCCAAAACCCAAAACCCGAAACCGATTACCGTATCATCGGCCAGCTCAATCTCACATATATCTTATGCGAAAGCAGGGGCAGCCTTGTGCTCCTGGACCAGCATGCAGTGCAGGAAAAAATATTCTTTGAAAAATTATTTTCGCAGCCTGCGAAGCAGGAAAAAAAGCAGGAGCTGATTTCGCCGGTTGTGATAGATTTCGGGATTGAATTTGGCACAGTGAAGGCGCACATGGAACTGCTGGTGAAGAAAGGGGTTGATATTGAAGAGTTTGGTGAAAAATCCATGGTGGTAAGGGCAGTTCCCGCGGCATTTGTTGATTACTACGGCTCGGTCACCGCGGATTCCCTCAACGACCTGGTGCTGAACATCCGTTTGTGGGAAAAAGATTTCGCAGGTGCCGAATACGATAAATACGCCACCAAGGCATGCCGCGGCGCAATCAAGGCAGGCAGGGAGCTTACCCTTTCGGAAATGGAGCGCCTTGTTTCAGAATTGCAGCGGTGCAAAAACCCGAATACCTGCCCCCACGGCAGGCCGATTGCGGTAAAAATATCAATTGGGGAGTTTGAAAAGAAATTCAAAAGAAGCGTTTGATACCTCTCGATTTCAATCATTGGCTATTTCAACTCAAGTTCTGCAATGGCTTCCCCAAGTTCGCCGCTTATTTTCTTGAAAGGGGGCGGATTCCTGAGCAGGTTACCGATTTGCGAGTGGTAGAATGCTTCCGCCTGCGCGAGTTTTTCCGAATTGAGCAGCTGTGCCTTGCCAGTAAAGGCGAGTTTTTTGTGGCCGACTTTCCTCGCGAATATCCAGGCAATCTTCTTCCTGTCTAACTTGGCTTTCGTCAAAAGATACCAAGCGTCGTAGTAGTCCCGCACCCGCGTTCGCTGCAGCAGGCTCCTGAGCTTTTCTGCGGTTATCTCCTCAAGCGAGTAGGTTTTCACCGAGAAAATCTTTTCGTAGTAATTGTTCAGAATCGGCTTGTCGAGAGGCTCTTCAACAATGACCTCGTCCGGGCCCATGTCAACCGCGATTGTGTTCTTATTTCCCTTCAGCCCGACAAACTGAATCTTTATGTCGGTGAAGTGCCGCTTGCTGTCGAAGTCCTTTATGCGCAGGCTGGCGTTGTAATCCCTTCCGAGATAAGCAAGCGCGGTTTCGAACGCACCTCTTATCTCTGCCGCGGCAAATTCCCTCTTCATGGTAAAATCAAGGTCTTCGGAATACCTGTAATCGCCGAAATAAACCTTCCTTAGGGCAGTGCCTCCCTTGAACACGAGGTTGTCACGTAGAATCGGCGTGTTCGCAATTGCGTCCAGAACCAGCGTCAGGAAGTAGTCTTTTTCTATCACTGCCCAACCCATCCAGCCGTTCTTCGATATTTCGGTAATGATGTTTGGGGAAATCATAGTTTCAGCCTCAGCTCTTCTTTTTTGATGTTCTCTATGACGCGCCACTTTTTGTTTTTCGGCCCGGTTTTCGGGCCGCAGGTATCCAGAAGGCAGTAGCCGCCGGCGACCACCGATAGTAGTTTTTCCCTCGCTGGAGTTTTGATTTTCAGAACGTCAAGCATGTAACCCAGGCGCTTGAGCGAGGCCAAATCATCAATCGCAGTTGCATACATATACAGCTTCTCGTAGTCAAGCTTTTCGCGAAATGCTTTAGCGACTTCGGTCAGGCCACCGCTATACTCCGGCATATAGAGGCAGTCGGCTACAGTCTTTTCCCTCTCGGAGATATCAAATTTCAGGTCGCCTATCCATTCCTCCCTCATACCAAAAAAACGCTTTTCAGGAAAGCGGACAAAATGGTATTCTTCCGCGTGAAATCTCAGGGGGCGCTTCGGTTTTGTCGTTACTATGTAGGTGGTTCTGCTGACCTGTTCGGTTATTCCGTAGTAGTTCAGCGCTGAGGCGAAGCCCACGTAATAGGGGCTGACGAGCTTTCTTGCAATAACATACGGGTGCGTTCCGTAATTTGCTTCAGGTCCGGATTCGAGCGGAAGGATCAGGTATTTTCCCCTCTCGATGGTTTCTATCCATTTATTTTTCTTCAGGCTGAACAGCAGCCTTCTCAGCATCTGGCCATCCGCACCCAAAAGCTCCTGCGCATCTTTCACCGTGAAAACATCGGAGCGTTTTTCTGCGCTTACGCTGGAAAGAAGCCTGGCACCGAGTTTGCTCAGGCCTTTCCTGCTGCAGTTATTCGTTTTCATAGGATTACCTTATTGGTAATTATAAGCAGTTAAATATTTAAATCATTATGATTCCCCAAAAGAGAATTATGATAAATCATATATTTCACGCTACTGGCGTAGTGTCCCCACGGCAGGCCGATTGCAGTGAAAATAGCCATTGGTGAATTTGAAAAGAAATTCAAAAGAAGCGTTTAGCTTAAGCCAAGCCAGTCTTTTCCAAATCTCGTTTTTTATCTCTTTTCTTCAGCTCTTCTTCAGCCTTCTTCATACTTCGTTCCGTAGCGTTCACTGCGTTCAGGGCATTCTGTTCTCCGCGAGCAACCATGGCATATCGCGCTGGCAAATCCCTATTAAATTCAACTTCAGGCGAGATGGCGCGTATGCTGATATTTATTATCGGCTTTAAGCGGGTTTCCATCTGCGCCGCAATCTGCGCATGGTTGGCGACCAGCCCGCTGAGCACATTTTTGCCTACTTCGGCTATTGGTCCCATAGACTTGCCCATTTGCTCCATGATTGCCATGCCGCGTTGGCAATCGGTGTCTATCCTGTCAAATATTATCTTTAATTCCGAGCGCAAGCCCGCGCCGATGCTTGAGAATTCGTTAACCTCTTTTAGGGTCCATTCTGTGTTTAGATTTGCCAATTCTTTGAGCCGCCTCACAGAATCTACAAGGGGTTGGCGAAATTTGCCTATTCCTGGGAGCAGAGGCTCAAGCTGTTCAACCGCAACTTTCATGGTGTCTGAAAACCTAGCCCGCACTTTTTCCGGCTCCATTAGTTCCTCTGGCTTAATCTCCCGCGTGTTTGCCGGCAGGCTGGCAGTTATGTTCGCAAGTGCCTTATTAAGTGAAAGCCCGAACTTCAAATTCTGCTCTATCGCCGCGCAGAGTTCGCCATGAACTTTTAATCTTGTGAGGCTTATCCCAATCATGAACGGGTTGAGCATGCCAATCCTTAACACAGTCATGTAGTTACTTATGCCCTTTGAAAACTCATTGAGCTGCCTTTCCCTACCTGCTAAAAGCTTGAGTATATCCTCTCTAGTCAATTGACTAGGTCGTTGCGATACTACTTTGGGCGGCTCCTTCGCTTCTTCCGGGGCTTTCGGGGCTTCTTTATAGGTGGGCATTGTCATGCTTCCGTTATGAATATTGATATTATAAATACATTCGACGTCAATCCACACAACATATACCATTCAATAATCAGAAAACTGATCAAAACAGATGTGTTTCATGGTTGAGCTTCACGGTGCCAACAGGCCGATAAAAACCTTCAGACTGGGCGGGACCCTAACCAACATATTCTTAGGTGGCAAGATAGGTGCTTCTGAAGTTTCCTCAACCTTTTTATTCCTAAGGTATCTCGTGCCTATCATCGTTTCGATAGGCTCTGCGTATCTAACATTGGGTTCGGTTTGGAACCCCTCCCTGATTTTGGGTCTTGCCCTTGCAATATTGACATACACCCTGCTTTACTTTTTTTTCAGAAAATATTCAATAACCAGCGAGGAATCCCAAATTTTCATCAATGGCAAACCGCTGGTTGATATGCGCGAGTTGCTTTCCGGGTCACCGTGGAAATTCGGCATAATCCTGCTTGTAGTCATTGTTTCGCCATTTTTCATAAGTAGTTTTATTAATATGCTGTTTGGCAGTCAAACCGTAACATACTATACAATCTCCCTAGCATACCTCTTCTTTGTCTGGCTCCTCATCATTTTCGTAAAAGCCTCATTCGGAATGAATTTTTACATTTTTGAAGATGGCGTGAAAATCAACTATGCATTCTATGGCTGGGAGCAGTTGCAGGGGTTTTACTGCAGGGGAATGTTCATAATCTTGGTTACAAAACCATTGCTTTTTTCTCGCCGCACAATACCGGCCACGGATTTGGCCTGCAACTTTGGCGAGAATTGCAATGAAGCGAGGTCTATGTTGCTGAAATACCTGACAGAATTAGAGCGGTAGCATGTGTGCCCGTGGATTTGGGACATACAGTTTATATAATTTCCATAAGTTATCTAATCATGCCCTCTAAGGAAGTAATCGAGATTGCAGCGAGGATAAAGTCGCTCAAGATACAGGGCGCGCGCAATGTCTCCGGCTGGGCGGTTAAGGCAATGGCCCTTGAAGCCAGGGCAAGCAAGGCAAAATCACCAGAAGCGCTTTGGAAGGAGCTTTTTCTCACGGCTGATTACATCGCCGGCCTGCGGCCCACCGAGCCCATGCTCCAGAACTCCCTGAGGAATGCCCTGCGCGCCACGCTCCTGGAAATCAACAGGGCCAGGACTTCCCGGGCAAACATCCGCACCATCAGGGATGCCACAGCCAAATTCGGGCGCAACTACGAAAAGCATGCAGCGCGCAACCTCGAGCTCATCTCACTGGCAGGCGCCCAGCTGGTGGATGATGGCGACACCATCCTTACCCATTGCCACAGCTCAACCGTGGAAGGCATCCTGAAACAGGCGAAGCTTTCCGGCAAAAAATTCAGGGTAATTGCCACTGAAACCAGGCCCAAGTTCCAGGGCCATATCACCATGTCAAAGCTCTCGGCTGCAGGCATCCCTGTGACTGCCATTGTGGACAGCGCGGTCTCAACGTTCATTAAGGATTGCGACAAGGTGTTTGTGGGCGCCGACGCCATCAACTCAACCGGCGACCTCATCAACAAAATCGGCACACTGACCATTGCCCACCTGGCAGATGACTACGGTGTGGAATTTTATTCTGCGGCTGAGCTCTACAAATATGATTTGCTTACCCAGTGGGGCGCCCACAGCCTGCTGGAGGAGCGCAGCCCGGACGAGGTTCTCGACACAAAGAAATTCAGGAAGGTGAAGGTGCGCAATCCGGCGTTTGACGTGACTCCGGCAAGGTTCATCACGGGCTACATAACTGAAAAAGGGCTCTATGCGCCCCAGGCATTGCCTGCGGTTGCAAGGGAAGTGCTAAAAATATAGGTTTAAGGTTCAAGGTCTAAGGTTGAAAGTTTAATGTTTAAAGTTTAAGGTCTATGGTATATGGACTTTGGGTCCTGAACTTTGAACTTTAAACTTTAGACTTAGTTGTGATTTGATGGTGGAGAAAAGGTTGTTAGGCAAAAAAGATGTCTGGGACATCAAGCAATATGTCTGCAAGGCAAAGCGGCTTGACATAGAGACCGGCAAGCGCATCGTCCTCTTTAACAAGCAGGATGCAATTGAAAACGATATCTATGTCGGCTACCGGGTTGGCCTGAAGCATGGCAATAAGGTGGCCATAGGCATTGTTGACCTGACAGACCATATGGTGGAGCCGGGGCAAGTCGGAATTTTCAAGGATCTCCAGCAGGAGCTTGGGCTCAAGGATGAGGAGCGCATTGAAATCAGGCATATCAAGAAGCCGGAGTCTGTCGTTTACATAAAGAAGAAGATGGACAAGATAGAGCTGAAGCCCTCTGAAATCTCAACCGTCATGGACGAGCTGATGCGCGGCTATCTTGGCGAGATTGAGCTTGCCTCTTTTGTGAGCGCCATCTACATCAACGGCGTCACTGAAGAGGAGGTCATCGGGCTGACGGATTCGATTGTCAAGAGCGGTGACACCCTGAATTTGGGCAGGCACCTCATCGCAGACAAGCATTGCATAGGCGGCGTTGCAGGCAACCGGACCACCATGGTGCTCGTGCCCATAATCGCGGCGGCAGGAATTTCCATCCCCAAGGCGTCCTCCCGCTCAATTACAAGCGCGGCAGGCACGGCAGACACCATGGAAGTGCTTTCAGGCATTGATTTCTCCATAGAGGAAATGAGGCATATAGTGAAAAAGGCAAATGGCTGCATTGTATGGGGTGGGGGCACTACCCTGGCATCCGCAGATGATTTGCTGATTAAAATCCGCCATCCGCTGAGCCTCGACCCCAAGGGCCTCCTGCTTGCCAGCATACTTGCAAAAAAGAAAAGCGTGGGCGCAAACCACGTCATCATTGATATCCCGGTTGGCATGGGCGCCAAGTTGCACGACATGGCGGATGCGAATGCCCTGGGCGCTGATTTCGTCAAAATAGGGCGCCGGCTCGGCATGTCCATAGATGTGCTAATCACTGATGGAAACAACCCAATTGGCAGGGGCATCGGCCCAACCCTTGAGTGCATTGACGTGCTCAACGTGCTGGCCAATAACGGCCCGGGCGACCTGCGCGAAAAATCATGCATCATAGCTGGCAGGCTGCTTGAGATGTGCGGCAAGGCCAAGAAGGGCCGGGGCTATGCACAGGCATCTTCAATTCTGGAGAGCGGAGCAGCGCTCAGGAAGATGAGGCAGATAATCGAGCTCCAGGGCGGCGATAGCGATGTCAAGCCGGCTGACCTGCCAATAGGCAACTGCCACGAGGATATAATCGCAGACCGTAATGGCAAGCTGGTGGGCTATGACAACCGCACCATTTCAAGGCTTGCCCGGGCAGCAGGCGCGCCCAATGACAAGGGTGCAGGCATCCTTTTGTTCAAGGAGCCTGGAGAAAAGGTGCGCAGCGGGGAAAAAATCATGCGCGTCTATGCCGAGAGCGAATCCAAACTGGATTTTGCCCTGAAGGCAATGAAAAAATGGGAAACTTACACATTGAAGAAGATTATTTTAAATGAACTAGGGTGAAATAATAGTCTAAGGTCTAAAGTTCAAAGTCTATACGCACGAAACTTTAACCTTAAACTTTAGACTTTAAACCTTGAACCCGAAACTGTTCTGGTGATGCCATGAAGATTTGCGAATTGAAGCCGGGTATGAACTGCGAGCTCGTAGGTGAAGTTGTCGAGGCCAGTGAAACCAGGACAATCATTACCAAATACGGCAAGAAGCTGAAGGTCCGCAACATCCAGATAAAGGATGATTCCGGCTCTGTGGCGGTTACCCTCTGGGAGGACGAAACCACTATTCCTGACTCCGGGGCAAACAGGCAGCTCGAAATCAAGAACGGCTATGTGCGCGAATATCAGGGCAAAATTTCAGTCTCTTCCGGTCGCGGTGGCACAATTTCCTTACTTTGATGCGATTGACATGCTTTCAAATATCGATATCTTAAGGGAAATGAAGGCAGGACATATCAAAATCTCCCCCTTCAATCCAGACCAATTGGGCGGCGCCTCAGTTGATTTGACTCTTTCCGGTGAATTTTCCATAATGAAAAAACAGCCGCGTGCAATCGACCTGTCACAACACACATTCTCCGGCCTCTTCTCGAAAAAAACATGCCCCCCGCTCACACTCAAGCCACTCGAGCTCGTGCTTGGGAAAACAATGGAAAAAATATCGCTTGCCAACAACATCGCTGGCCGCCTTGACGGCAGAAGCAGGTATGCGCGCCTGGGCCTTGCAGTGCATGTTACCAGCTCATTGATTCAGCCGGGCTCCTCCAACCACCAGGTGCTTGAGATAATCAATTTCTCAGGAAGGCCCATAAAGCTTTCGGCAGGCCTGCGAATCTCCCAGGCAACCTTCAGCTATCTCAATTCGCCCACCACCAAGCCCTATAACAAGTTTGGAAAAATAGCAAAAAACCAATGAACTATCGTGAAGTCGGTCGGCAATTCACTCGTGCCCTTCAGGCAAGAAATAAAACAGCTTCTCCCTAAACACTAATTATGTCCATGGAAGCCAAATACTCAGCGAAGCTCAAGGAGCTTGAGGACGAGCTCGCCCGCACCCAGAAAAACAAAGCCACGGAATTTCACCTGGGCATCCTAAAATCAAAAATCGCGAGGCTGAAAAAAGAGCTTCTCGGGGGCGGAGGAAAAAAGGGCGGTGGCGGCGGTGCAAAGAGCATACGCAAGGGCGGCGATGCCACCATCTCCATGGTCGGCTTCCCAAGCGTGGGCAAGTCCACCCTGATGAACCTAATCACCGATGTGGATTCAAAGGTTGGCGCCTATGATTTCACCACCGTAGACTGCATCCCGGGCATGCTGCTGCACAAGGGCCTCCACATCCAGGTTTTTGACATTCCCGGCATAATTCATGGCGCTGCAGAGGGCAAGGGCCGCGGGCGGGAGGTGCTCTCCTATGCGCGCATCTCCGACCTTATCCTAATCATGGTGGATGTGAAGACTTACCAAAACCTGCGCGTGATAGAAGAGGAACTTTACGAGGCAGGCATACGGATAAACAGGCGGCCGCCGAACGTGCAGATTGTGGAGCAGAAAAGCCTCGAGCTGAAATTCCCGGCAAAATGCAGTCTGTCAAGGGAATCCGCGCTCGGCATCCTCAAGGAGTTCAAGGTGTTCACAGGCACTGTGATTATCCGCGAGGACATAACTGAGGATGAGTTCATAGATTTGCTGGAGGGCAACAGGCATTATGTGCCTGCGCTTTACCTGGTGAACAAAGTGGAGCTTGCCGATGCAAAAAAACTGCAGGAAATAAGGGATTTCATGAAAGGCAAAAACTTCCTGATGATTTCCTGCCACGGTGTGGCCAACATTTCCGAGCTTAAGGAAAAAATCTTCCAGAACCTGGGCGTTATCAGGGTTTACTCAAAGCCGAGGCTGAGTGTGGTGAGCGCAGAGCCGGTGGTGCTCAAGAAAGGCTCCCAAATTGAGGCTTATGCGAAAAAAGTGAAAAAATACGATCTCAAGACAATCAGGTATGCCATTGTGAGCGGAAAGAGCGTGCCCTTTGCCGGGCAGAAGGTCGGGCTGGACCATGTGCTTGAGGATGGGGATATCATAACGCTGGTGGCAAAATGAGTTTAAGGTTTCGAGTTGCGAGTTCCGAGTTTCGAAACCCGGCACCCGAAACTGTTAAGGTGGAGCTATGATTTCACGGAAGGAATACGACGGTGTGATAGAATGGTGCAGGAAAAAGCGCGCAGAGAGCCTAAAAAAACATATAATCGAGCGCAACCCGTTTTCGGATTTGGAATCATTGCGGAATTTCATCTATCTGGAGATAGACCGGCACCTTGATGAAGCCAATAAAAAATCCATCGTCTATGACTCCCATGCAAACAAGCTTTATTGGCACCTGAACAACAGTTGGATAGAGATGCTTCCCATAGACAAAAGGAACAGCGGGTGGTAATAAGTATGTCTTGTGTTTTGCCAAAGGCAAAACGGTCCTAACTGGTCTTCCTGTCCTAAGTGCGCTCTAAGCGCACTGTCTTCTATTGGTCTTCAAGTCTTACACTTTTACTTTCTTTTCTCCCGGGGGTCTTTTAGTTTTCTCTTCCCCGAAGGCTTTTATACGTTTCTCTTATACTTTCTTTTGAATGCGCTTCGCGCATAGCTCGAGCATGCATGGCATGCTCGATTCTCCCGAAGGTCTGTTCTTTTGTAAAGAACAGAGGCTCTTTTCTAAAAGAGAAGGGCTCGTGTAAAGAAAAGAGGCCTGTCTTCATGTCTTAACTGGTCTTACACGACGTAAAAATATGCATGCTTAACGCAACAATCGTTGCATATCCCTTTGCGCGGAATGTGTGAACCTGAACCCGGTTGAAAGAAGCCGTTCTGGTGAATAAAGCCGCGGGCCCATCACATATCTTCCTTGGCTTCGGTTAATGCCAATGGCCCAGCCACATTCGTGCATAACCCTTTCTGAAATCGGATGGGGGATACGGCAGTTTGGCCTTTGCCTTCCTGTTGCTGCGAAAATTTTCGTAACAAATTCTTCACGCGAGATAGCTTCTGATGGCGGCTCTGCCACATTATAAACGCCCGGTTTTCTCAGATGTGCCAAATGAATCGCTGCCGCGTCATACGCGCTTACTAAAGCTACCCGGTCACTGCCAAAATTGAGGAGACCGACTGGTGGGAATATTTTTGCGAGGCGAGCAAGTTTGCCTATCATATGCGGGTTATCCGGGCCATAAACAGCTGTTAACCTGAGCAATGAGACAGGGAGGCCGCCTTCTATCATTTGCCTCACATATGAATCCATCATCAATTTGCTAACAGAATACTGGTCCATGCCCTGAAAATAACCAGGGGGCATATCTTCAGTCATTATATCCGGCAATGGTGGATAAACAGAAGCACTGCCGAACACCATAACTGATTGTTTGCCAATATGTTCGCCAGCTGCACAGCATTGAAGGATATTTCGTGTTCCATCAACATTAACCCTAACCAACTCCGGGAATGCAGCATTGAATTTTACTGCTAAATGGTAAACATGCGTTGCGTCCTGTAAATGAGGGGCAAGCGCATCAAGAGAACCTGGCTGTGTTATATTGCCTACAATAACTTCAAAGTGGGTGTGATAACGCTCAAGCAATTCGTTAAAGAATGGCTTCCAGTGAGGTCCGAGAGCTATCACTTTATCGTATACGTATTCAATGCCTTTTTCGGTTTGCTGCTTCAAAGCCAGGAGCATTCCCAAAAGCTGTTTGCCTATGAACCCGCCGCCGCCAATTACAACTGCGCGAAACTCACCTATTCGGGGATGGGCAACTGGGGGGATGCTGTCTTCCTCAGGATTTTCAGGCGCAAGTTGTATGTTATGTGTCATGACAAGTAAATATAGGCTGATTAGGCAATATAAAACTAGTGCATATACTTTTACGATGTGAGCGGGAAAGCCCACGTGCTTTAGACGTGGGATGAGAGCGAAAGAAGGTTTATAAATGTTCTCTGATAAAAAGAATAATATGGCTAAAAAAGATAATAAAAATACTATTCGAAAGGTAAAGGTAGAACTAGAGATAGATATAGTAAACACTCTCATAAAAAGAAAAAGTTTTGGGGATACGTATTCAGATGTAATAAGGAAGCTGTTGAAATGATATTGACATACAAGCTCAAGCACAACAGGGACTTTTCCCGGGAGCTTAGCCTTGCCAAGAAAGTTGCAGACTATGCAATAGCAAATCGCCCAATCTCCAGCAAAGACGTGAAGCATATCGGTTTGAAGTCGATGATAGCAAATCAAATTCTCAGGAAATACTCCCGCAGCAAGACTGTCAAAGAAGCGAAGTCAGTCAATCTCGGAATCCCATCTCAAGGGGTACGTGTTGTCGGAAAGGAAATTCAAATTCCTTGTCTGAGACTGAAGTTGCCTATTCTATCCAGCCAAAAATTTGAGAAGATAAACCAAATTGAAATCGGCAAAGAATATGCATTTGTTTCAGTTTCAATCAAAGAACCAGAAAAATATCATCCGACTTCGGTAATCGGGGTGGATAGAAACACAAATAAGCACGTCCTTGTGGCATCAAATATTGACACTGGTAAGGTATTAAAACTTGGAAAGGAATGCCAGCATGTCCATCTAAAATACAAACACCTGAGAAAAGAATTGCAGGCGAAAGGCAAGTTTTCCCTTCTGAAAAAAATTAAGCATAGGGAGAGCAACATCATCAAAAATATCAACCACCAAATTAGCAAGCGTCTTGTCGAAGAAGCAAAAGACAACAACGCCATTATAGTCCTTGAAGAACTGAAGGATATACGCAAAACAACAAAATGCAGACGTAAGCAGAGGTATTCCCTAAACTCCTGGAGTTTCTGTCAGTTAGGAGACATGATAGAATACAAATCCAAAAAGTATGGAGTGCCTATTGCCTATATCGCACCACAATACACCTCCCAAAGATGCAGCAGGTGTGGTCATATAGAGGCAAATAATCGAAAAATAAAACAATTCCACTGCGTAAAATGCGGAGTGGTTGAGAATGCTGATGCAAACGCAGGTTTCAATATAGCAAGTTTGTATCAAAGTGGCATATCGCGGAGTGGCAGATTACCGCCTGCTTCGCTGGCGGGTGAATGCCAATTCACTCCGCGAGAATTTGCAAGCTTTGCTTGCGAGATTTTCGCTATCAAGCGAAAACTGATTTTCGAATGAGCCTCATACCGCCCAGCTTGCGGGCGGTTTGAATCGACCTGCTGGTCGATAGCTCAACAGCAGAGCTGTTGATGGCTCTTCGAAAAATCTGATTGGAAAAAGAAGTTAAAAAAGAA
>MNVF01000061.1 GCA_001871535.1 Candidatus Micrarchaeota archaeon CG1_02_49_24 | reverse complement strand
TTGGCAACAGGGATTGGCAGGACCTCCTTGTCCTGAGCAAGAGCACAGGGAAAATGGAAAGCATTTTGCCAGTGATGTTTGTTCCCCTGGTTGATGAAGAAGGATTTTAACTAAGCTAAGTCGCATAAGTTGAGTTATATCTTCGGGTAAATTTTTTTGAAACGTTTTCTAGCTCCGCCTCATTCTCAAAAGACCGATTCACCATCCACGACGCAAAACGCTTATTCACAAACCCTTCCACCGGGTTCGAGTTCGGATCTTTCTTGCCCAAAAAAATCCGCTTGAACACTCGATGTTCTCGGAAAAACTTTCGCACCGCAGGCGTGTCATGGTATGACGCCCGGTCTATAAACAAAATCAGCTTCCGAAGCTTGCACCGTTTGGCATAGGCCGCCAAATGGCTCAAGTGCTTGCGGAATTCAATATTTCGCCGGCGTTTGAAACAATTCCAAACGATGTTTTTCTGCGGCCAAAGCATTGTAATGAAAAAATTTCGGCGTCGTGTATATCCTAGCGTCGGAATGTTAAACGATTGATCTTTTTTCATCCAGCATTTGGCAATCGTGGGCAATAATTCTACCCATTTCTCGTCTTGAAAAGCAAGGCCGATTCTTTTTTTAAAAGCGTCGGGGCAATCTTCTTGTAGCGTCTTATTTGCTCGCGTTTGCGATAGTTTTTATGAATTGAGCCAGGCGCCCGCAGACGCGGGCGCTTTAAAGTCATCTTCATGTCGTGCAGAATGCGGCTCACGCTTTGAAAACTCAAATACACGCCCTCTTTTTTGAGTGCTTTGGCAATATCTCGCACGACCCAGCGGCCTTTGAGAAATCCGAAGGCTTGAGGTTCCTGTTGTAATAACGCTGGAATATATTTTTTGGCGAAGTTGCCTTGAACGGCTGGCCGCCCTGTTTGTTTTCTCATGCGCAAACCGGACAGCCCGTTTTGGCGGTATTTTTTGCACCAGGTAAAAACCTGTTTTTTTGTGACGTTGAATTGGTTGGCTACGTCTTGTGCGCTTTTGCCTTCGCTGCGGGATAAAATGCCTAAGGCGGAGCGATATTCCCGGGAGTCGCGGGGTTTTTTGGCGAATTGTCGGAGTTCTTTTTTTTGCTTTGTAGATAGGTTAATTCCAGATTTCATACTCATGGGCATCGCCTCAAGAGTAAATAACGATAACCTAATATATAAGACTTAGCTTAGAGAATCTTCCCAACGACTTTCGCAGGCTCGAATTTTTCCAAATCAGAATAAGCCTGCCCGGTGCCTATGTAAAGTATAGGAATGCCGAGACCAGCCAGAGCGAAGATCGAACCTTTTGAATCGCAGTCTGCCTTTGTCAGAATCAGCGCATCTATCCGTATCTTGTCTGAAAACTGCTTCACCTGCACATCGGAGTTTGCGCTTATTGCCTCGGCCACGAAAACCTTTAAATCGGGCTTTATCACGCGCTCCATCTTTGCCAGCTGGTCGAGCAGGTTCACCTTGGTGTCCTGGCGGCCGGCAGTGTCAATGAGCACTACATCCGCACCCAGAGCTCCGGCATGTTTCACGGCATCAAATGCAACCGAGGCCGGGTCTGCATTGTATTTTGACCTTATCATCTCAACCCCGATTTTTTCAGCATGGTAGCCGAGCTGTTCGATGGCGCCGCTCCTGAACGTGTCGCAGGCTGCAAGCACTACTTTCCTGCCATTCTTTTTGAGGAGATGGGCCAGCTTGGCAATTGTGGTGGTTTTGCCTGTGCCATTTACGCCAATGAATAGGATTTTGTAAGGCTTGGAGGGGGATGAGAAAATCCGCTCGAGGAGGTCAAAGCCTTTCACAGGCTCCAGGATTTCCGCCAGTGCATCCTTTATCCCGCAGGTTATCGCAGCTTCCAGGTTGCCCTTGCCGAGTTCCATGCCCACCAGCTTGCCACGGATGTGAGTGATGAGGAGGGTGGCGACTTCATAGGGAATATCGGCCTCCAGGAAGGAGGTTTCAAGGGCATTGAAATCAATGTCTGATTCTGTGATGGCCGCCTTGGTGGTAACGAGGTTTGAGAATTTAGTGGAAATGGAAACTGTTGCTATTGGCCGCTCCTTTTGCGCAGGCACGGCACTGATTTTGAGACTTTCGACAAACTGGCCGAGCTTCTTTTTGATGATGTCGAACATAAAACCAGTCCAAAGTTCAAGGTCTAAAGTCTAAAGTCTAAAGTTTAAATTTTCCCGTAAACCTTGAACCTTAAACTTTAAACCTTACTGCTGCATCTGCTGCTGGAGCAGCTGGGCGCGCTCCTCAAGTGCCCTGAGCTTCTGGACCACGGACCCGAATTCCACGGAAAGCTTCTGCACGGCAACCTTGGCATTGTCAATGCGCTTTTTCACAAGCAGAATGGCCTCCCCGCGGCCTTTTTCAACAAGCACGCCAGCGCCCACGTTCAGGATAACCGCGCCCCGCTCAAAGTCCCTTGACTTCACGAATGCGCCGCCCCCGATGCTGAACAGGGTCTCTTTTTTAGCCTTGTCAAGCGATTCAAGCGCTGCAATGGTCATGTTCAGCTCGCGGATGCCATTGTCGAGCATGCTGAGCTCCTGCTGCATAAGGCGCTGCTGCTGCTGGAAAACCTGTGCCTCATAAGCCATGCGCATGAGCTCGCGCTGGCCCTCGTCTACAGAGTGCATGTCATCGGCCATGCCTGCGCCGCCCATATGGGTATGTTCGCCCATATTGGAATGTTCGTGGGCTGGAGAATGGGACGATGCAAATGGTTTCGAGGGGGGGGTCATCATATCACCTTGATGGCTGTGATTTTCACCTGAGGCCTCTTCAGGCCATTGGCAGCGCCGAACAGGGAATATATTGTATGCCGTGCATGGCGCTCGCTCTTGGCGCTGACCTCTTTCGTGAATTTTGTAGCGCCGGCAATGCCTGTTGCCTCATATCGTTTAGAAGCGTGCGCTGTCTTTGCAGCTTTTGCAGCTGCCGTTGGTTTTGAATCACGCTGATGCGTGATAGCTCTCGCATCTGCTGGATGCTCAATTCCCTCTTCAGGTTTCTTTGATTTTGCGTTATCAGCCATAAACTCACCTCATCAGTTTCGGGTTACGAGTTTCGGGTATTATCGGGAGGCCAGATGCACCTCATGGTGCATATCTCGACGATTGTTGCCATCGATGCGGCGCCATCGACAGCTTTGCTGTCGAGTTATGCGCCAAACAGGCGCATTCAATTTTGCCATCGGCTCAATTCGCATCTCTTTTCTGTGAAATCGACAGCTTTGCTGTCGAGCTTTTCGCTTTAGCGAAATCAAAGAGAGGGCCTCTCGGAATCCGTAACTCAAAACTCGAAACCATTATTACCTCACTTTCGAGCCTGCCTGGATTTCCTTGTCCGGAGTGAGAAGCGCGATCGTTTTTCCCGTGCCGTCCTCTGCTGCGAGCAGCATGCCCTGCGACTCGATGCCACGTATTACGCGGGGCTGCAGGTTGGCGAGCACCACAACGCCCTTGCCCACAAGCGATTCAGGCGCATAATAATTCGCAAGGCCTGCCACCAGCTGCCTCGGCTTTTCCTCAGCCACGTCAACGGTTACCTTGAATAAGTTGTCAGCGCCAACAACCTTCTCGCAGGTGAGGATTTTGCCTGTTTTAATCTCGAGCTTTGTGAAATCATCAAATGAAATCATAATTCCAACACCCGCAACTCGAAACTCGCAACCAATTCATTCAATACCCAACGCGCCCTGGATATTCCCTATCTCAAACCCGCTGCATCCCTCTCCTACTACGAGCCCCTTGTCATTTGCAACAATTCCCATGTGCAGGAACGGGCTGCCAAAGTTCACGCTGCCAATGGTGGCAGGCACCTTGAGCACTGATTCCACCAGGGCAATTTCAGCATCAGAGAGCTTTGAGGAAACCACGGCACCCTTGTTGTTTGCACAGCAGAGCGCGCCCACTGCAGTGTATCCCGCAAGATTCATCCTTACGGTCTCGCAGCCGAACAGGTCGCTAAACTGCTTTTCCTGGTCTGGGGAGTAATGCTTGCTCGCAATGCAGCCTTTGTCATTCACCACAATGTTGTTCCCAAATGCATTGAACTTTGACTTTGAATAGCAAATTTCTTTTTTCGTGCGCTTCATTATCTGCTGCTCATCCTTGTAGAGAAGGTCCGGGAGGAGAATGCCCTTCGTGTTGCCTGCAGCATAGATGCCCATGAGCGGCGAGCCTGATATGGATATTTCCAGAACCTCTGTCCCCAGGGCGCCAAACGCAGGGGTGAGCTTTGGGTGGATGTCCTCGGGCACAAGCGTGACCTCGTTATCGGTGTAGAAAAAAAGCCCGATGTTCGGGTTCTTCCAATAGCTTGTTCGTGAGATGGGCATAATAACCTACTCTGGCAGGGAGACGGTCGTCACATCGTCAATTTTCTCGAGCCTGACCGTCACCTTGCGTGGTATCTTTTCTATGCCGTGTGACCAGACCAGCTGATTGACCTTTTCATCTATCCTGACAAGCGGTGATTTCATATGCCTGGCTGCAAATGCTCGGATTATGTCAACTGCCCGATTGGCGCGGCTGGTCCTTTTTGCCTCGAACGCCTTCCTGAGCGGGATTGTGTAGACGCGCTCAAGGCCCTTTTTCTTTGTTGGCTTGGCTGCAGGGGCAGGAACCTGGGCAGAGGCAGTGGCGGTGGTTGGGGTCGTGACAACTGCCGGCTTTGCATCTGCCTTCAGGGCGACTTCCTTTTTTTCAACCTGCTCGGTTGGCTTCGGCACCTTTACACCGTTGGATTTATTCTCTTTTCCGCCATTTTTTTCCACCATAAAAATCATGCCTCAGTTAGTTTCAACTTCCTCCTTCTCCAGTGCCTCTGCTTAAAGTTGCGCGTCACGCCGCGGTTGGTTTTTGCCGCTGCAAAAACCGGCACGTTGCGGTTGCTCCTGAGCGCATGGGACAATCGCGCCTTAATCCCAGGTGATTTGTTTCTGCTCATAATAATCATCTCACAATACACCATAATAGTCTGATATTTGTCACTTTCTTTTGAATTGGATTTTGGGCACTTCCCTTTCTGTGAGCGTCGAGAGGAGCTTCACCACCTGCTCTTCGTTCAATTTTCCTTTGATTTGGCCTGCATTGGCGAGCCGCACCAACAGTGAGATTACGCCATTGTATAACTCGTCGTGGCCGATGCGGACGTTCATCAGCCTGTCGAACGCCTTTTCATCCACAAGCTTTGCGAGCAATTGCTTCTTCTTTTCTTCCTCTGCGGCATTTTCGTTCATGCGCGCCAGGTACGCATGCAGCTTCTTTTGCCTCTCTGCCTGTGCCTCCTCTTCATCACCCATATCCTTACACCTTTGCCTTGGATATCTCGTGTGCTGTGTTGTCAAGGAGCTTCTTGCCCTTGCCCGTGATTGAGCGGCCTAGCTTCTCCTTTTTCAGGAAGCCTGCCTTCTCAAGCACCTGGAAGCCTTTGCGGATGAGTGAGCCGCCTGACCTCCTGTGCTTGGAGGGCCTGGCACCGCGGTTCTTCTTGCCGCCGTAGTGGCCCCGCAGGCGGTTTACGCCCACAACGCCTTTCGAATAGGCCTGCCAGAGTATGGAGGCGCACCGGTCATACCAGAAATCCGCCTGATAAGGCAGGCGCTCGGAATGGGAGCCGCTCTTGGTCCTGCCAGCCCATTGGGGCTTGTCAATTGTTCCCTTGAGCTTGGCGCCCGCGGATTTTATCAGCTTGCCTGTGTCTACATCAAAAGCATTGGTCATCGTTACACCTCAGTTAAAAAACTAGGTATCGCTGGCAACAGCCAGTGAGCTATCGATAAGCTTGCTTGTCGAGATATGCTCCATCAGGAGCATCTGATGCGCCAATAGGCGCATTCAATTGGGGATTATTATTTTGTTCAAGCTTATTTTAAAGGGTTGTGATTGGCACAGAGATGGAGTTCAAAAGAACCAGAATGAGCGCAAGGTCTTCGGAGCTTGCTCCGATATAGACCGCCAGCGCTCTTCGGGGTCTTTTATTTTAAAGGGTTGTGATTGGCACAGAGATGGAGTTCAAAAGAACCAGAATGAGCGCAAGGTCTTCGGAGCTT
>MNVF01000046.1 GCA_001871535.1 Candidatus Micrarchaeota archaeon CG1_02_49_24 | reverse complement strand
GAGACCCTGCACAATGTGCAGGGTATGAAGGCTCATTCGGAAATCCAGTTTTCGCTTGATAGCGATTGAATCTTGCCAGTTGGAAGATAGCTCGTAAAGTCCTGCTGGACTTTCCGAAAATCTCAAGGGCTGTTGTCCTTGAATTCTCGTGAAGTTGGCGCTTGGCATTCATCCCCGCCCGAAGGGCGGGGTATTCTGCCAACTTCACGATAAGTTCAATTGATTTGTGAAAACTTGGGCATTTTTAAAGGGTATTTACCCAACACTTAAGTGGTGACTCTATGCTGCTTTTCGGGACTGCTGGAATACCTATTTCCACTGAGAGGCCAGACACAGTTGAGGGCATAAAACGGGTGAAGGCGCTCGGCCTTGGGTGCATGGAGCTTGAGTTTGTCAGGAATGTCAATGTCTCTGCTGAAAAAATCCCCGGGGTGAGGAAAGCTACCGAAGAAAACGGGATTGCACTCACTGCCCACGGCTCCTATTACATCAACCTGAATGCCCATGATGAAGAAACCCGGAGAGCGAGTGTGAAAAGGCTCTATTCAGGGGCGAAAACGCTTGCTATGTGCGGGGGAAAATCAATTGTCTTCCATGCGGCCTATTACCTGAAGGATTCGCCCGCGCATGTCTATGGCATGGTGAAAAAAGGCATTGCCGAAGCACAGGAAATGCTAAAGTCGGACGGATTGAGCGGAAAAGTGACTATACGGCCTGAAATTAGCGGCAAGCCCGTGCAGTTTGGCAACCTTGGGGAGCTGATTAGGGTGTCACAGGAGATGGAGGGCGTGCTGCCGTGCATTGATTTCGCCCACATGCATGCAAGAACCAATGGGAAAAATAACACGCCAGGTGAGTTCCGCGGGATAATGGAAATGATAGAGAATGGGTTGGGCAATGAGGCATTGAAAAACATGCACATCCACATGTCAGGGATAAATTATGGTGAGAAGGGCGAGAAAAACCACCTCACACTGGGCGAATCTGATTTCAGGTATAAGGAATTGCTTGCTGTTTGGAAGGAGTTTGGCATTGGGGGATATGTGATAAGCGAAAGCCCTAATATTGAGGAGGATGCGCTCAGGATGAAAAAGTATTATGATGGGTTATGAAAAATCGTGCAACCGTAAGAACGCGCATATATAAAAATGATAATTCATACATTAAAACTTTCTGTTCCGAGCCTATCCCAATCGCAGCAAGCTGCGGGGCTTTACGGCTCGGTAAAGTCCACTAATCTCAACTGATCGCCTTTTCGCCCTTGTTTCTTGATATATTTTCTTATTATATCCGCATTTGCTCCTTCTCCTACTGCCCCAATATAGCCTCCATCATTCCAAAATTCTCCGCCCCATAATTCCTTTTTTATCTCTGGAAATTGAACAAACATTTCTCGCGCAGTTATACTTTTGATTATTTGAGCCACTCTTGATGGCGCATATCTTGGTGCCGACTGCACCAAAATATGAACGTGATCCAAATCAAATCCTATCGTCTCGGTTGTTATGTAATATCTCTCTGCTATCCCGTCCATTATTTTCTTCATATATGTTACATATTTCTCTCTTAGAAACATGTCTTTCCGGTATTTCACCGCAAACATCAGATGATATTTGATTACATATACTTTATGACATGCATGATTCAGTTTTGTCATGCTCTTTTATTCGTCTCCTCTCTTTTTTATTGCCATAGCAAGCTATGGGGATTTAGACCCAGACGGCTATTAAAGTGAATATCTGACCTAGTGTGGTATCCGATAAATGAAAAAAGTTTATGAGGGATTATAAAAAAAATTTTAAATCAGACTTATTTCAGCTTTTCACAACACTGCCGGAATGCGGCTTGCCTTCGATGCATTTTTTGAAATCGTCAAGGTTCCTGCCGCTTATGAAATGGATTTTGATATTGCTGCGCTGGGCGAGCTTGCAGGCGACCAGGTCGAACACGAAATGCTTCCCTGCCTTCCGGTCATCCTTGGTTTTTGCGAGCGAAACCAGGTCGGCATGGCTGAGCAGGCCGTATTTCCTGGCATCCTTGTTGTGCTTCGGGTCCTTGTTGTAAACGCCGTCCACATTGCTCAGGTTGATGACCGCCCGCGCACCGATTGCCTCGGCGAGGAGAACCGCATCGGCATCGGTGGTTATGCCCGGTATCGTGCCGCCCATGGCTAAAACATCATAATCTTTGGCAACTTCTTTTGCCTTTGAAAAGGTATTGATTACTTCAGGGAAAACGTTCAGCTTGCCGTTGCATGCAGAGATAAGGAGCTTGGCATTCTGCTTTGTGCTCATGATGGCGATTTCATCCGCTTCGAACTCGCTGTGGCAGAGCTTGCGCACTGCATCGGCATATTCGCGGGCAATCCTTCCGCCGCCAGCCACAATGCCGAACTTCACGCCCTTGTATTTTGACAGGATATTGCAAAAATCTGAGAGGTATTTTATGTTCACACCGCCAGACAGAATCATGCTTCCTCCGAGTGAGATTACAAGTGAGCTTTGTGTTGCCATGGTAACAATTTACCTTGAAGCATATATAAATGTTTTAGTTTTGCACATGCCCTGATTTTTTCAGAGATATTAGTTTATAAAAAATCTGTGTATAATAATTAATATGAAAGTGGATATTGGCACAGATAAAATAATAGCTGAATTGAAAAAAAAGGAGAGTGAACGCGAGGGATGCAACCAGGTGGCGCGCGCGATCGTGCGCGAATGCTCCCTTGCCATAAACCATATCCACTGCAAGGAGTTTGAAAAATCCCTTGAGAAAATTAAGGGCGCCAGGGAACTGCTTCAGAAAAACTCAGGCTCTAAATATATTGACCTGTTCAACCAGGCTAAGCAGGAATACTGCGAGGCATTTGCCCTCTACCAAATAGTGGTAAGAGGAAAATTGCCTGCGAAAGCAGAGATTGGCGTTGAAACCGAACCATATCTGACCGGCTTATGCGATTGCGCCGGCGAGCTCAGGAGGGAAATGCTCGCATCGCTCATGAAAAAGGAGTTGAAAAAAGCGCAATACTATTTTGACATGATGGATGCGCTTCACCAGGCGATGCTTCCCATCAGGTTCACAAATTCCGTGCTCCCGGGCTTCAGGGTGAAGCAGGATGTGCTCAGGAAGCAGCTTGAGCTTGCCAGGAGCGAACTATTCCAAGCGATGTTAACCTACGGGAAAACAGAAAAGCTGTAAACACAAATAATTGCACAATGAGCAGCTAAATGCTAAAGTTGATTTCATGGACAAAACTGACCGAACGCATTCACCGGCACGGGAGGCCGAGGTATATGGAACTGGTTTCTCCGACAAGCTCGAGCCGCTTGAAGCGCTTGACCTGAGGAAATGCAATACGGTTTCTGATTTGGTAAATGGCATGGGCAAGACCGCATTCGGGGGCAGGTCAGTGGGCGAGGCGGCTGACCTTCTCTACGATATGGCGGCTGACAAGGACGTGTTCACTATAATGACCATGTCTGGTGCCATGACCATGGCCAAAATGGGGCTTGTCATCTGCGACATGATAGAAACTGGCATGATCCAGGCAGTGGTAAGCACCGGAGCGCTCATCACCCATGGGTTGATTGAGACTATGGGCATGAGGCATTTTAAATACAGGCCGGGGCAGATGAATGACGAGGAGCTGTATCTCAAGGGGTATGACCGGGTTTACGACACGCTGGAGCTTGAGAAAAACCTGGATGACACAGAGGAAGTGGTGCACGCCATCTTCAAGGAGGAGCAGCCGGAAAAAATGTGCTCGCGCAGCATCTGCGAATTCATTGGGAAATATTTGCACAAAAATGTGCCGGGCAGGGGCGCGCTGAAAACTGCTTATGAATACGGGGTGCCGGTGTACATACCGGCTTTCACTGACTCAGAGCTCGGGCTGGATGTCAGCATCTACAAACGGTTCCTGAGGATGAACAACGAAGCGGAGCCGCAATACGACCCATTTCTGGATTTGGATGATTTGACTGAAAGGTTCATTGGGTCACGGAAGCAGGGGATATTCACTATAGGGGGCGGGGTGCCAAGGAACTGGGCCCAGCAGATAGCGCCCTACCTTGAAATCAGGGATATGCGGCTTGGGATAAAGCTGCCCGTCAAAAGATACCAATTCGGCATAAGGATTTGCCCTGAGCCTGTCCATTTGGGCGGCCTTTCAGGGTGCACATATAGTGAAGGGGTTTCCTGGGGTAAATTCGTGCCTGCTTCAAGGGGGGGCAGGTTCGTGGAGGTCATAAGCGATGCAACCATCGCCTGGCCGATGATAGTCAGGGCAGTGATGGAACGAATGGAAAAAAATGGAATCAAATCAAAAAACAAACTGAAACCAGGTGATGGTAAATGAAACTTGCTATGTTAGGGACATTGTTCATATTTGCGCTTCTATTGGCATGCACGAGCCCAGACCAGCCGCCAAACCCCGGGAACACAACCACCCCGCCACCCGTGTCAAACAACAGCACAGGCACTGTAAATGACAGCAACGGGGGCACTGGCACAGGAGGCGGAATAACCATACCTCCTGAGATAAACACCACCCAGCCGGGCAATAACTCAACCGGCACTTCGGGCAGCGGGCAGAATACCACCATTGACCTGGTCAACGAAAGGATACTCGGCCAGAAACTGATTTTTGCGCAAACGCCATCATCACCGCTCGAGGCATATATCTATAATATCGGAATAGGGCAGGCAATCCTCATCAGGAAGGGGGATTTCAACATGCTGATAGACACTGGCAAGCCTGAGAGCGCGAACCAGGTGGTTGCAAACCTGAGATATTCCGGGATAGAGCGGATTGACGTGCTCGCGCTTACCAACAACAAGCCAGAGCACGCAGGCGGGCTTTCTGAAGTGCTGAATTCATTCTCAATAAGCGAAATCTGGACAAACAATGTGCAGCCTGCCGGCGATGCAAAGGATGCCTATGACAAATACATAACAGGCAGGATACCAGTAAAGCATCCGTGGCAGGGTGATTCGGTAAAACTGAACGGGATAAAATTGACTGTGCTGAACCCGCCAAATAGCACAATGTTCGTGGGCGAGGACGTGAATTCCATCGTGCTGAAAATAGAGGACAGGGGAACCTGCATGATGGTTATGAGCGATGTGACCTCGAGCATTGAAGACCGTTTTATTTCCAATAACATGAACCTGACGTGCAACCTGCTGGTGCTCGGCAACCACGGAAGCGGCCTATCCAGCGATTTATTATTCATAGAGAAGGTGTTCCCTGACTGGAACCAGCCGGCTGCCAAGAGAAAACCCGAGTTGGCGCTCATTTCTGCAGGCACTGAAGAAGCGAATTATCCGAATAGTGCGGTGCTTGAGAGACTGCGGCTCAAACATATACCATATGTGAGCACGACCACGAATGGCACGCTCAAGGTGGTAATTGACTCGGTTGGCTACAACGTGATAACCATGGCGGGCTAGAGGATTGGATGGATGCGCCAGGAGATGATTAATTGCCGCTGACACCTTTCCATTTCGGGCCAGCAGCCGGCACAGGGCTTGCCTTTCAAAAAATATTTGACCTGCCAACGTTGATTGTTGCTGTCGGCATAATTGATTTGGAGCCGCTGGCTGTGCTGCTATTCGGGCTGAATTATCCCTACCATGGGTTTTTCCATAGCTTTTTGGGTGCTGCGATTGCTGCTGTGGCTGTTGCACTTGTGATGTGGAAAATAAGGAAGGAAGTTGACTGGGTAATGGCAATATTCCGGCTTAAGCCCGAGGTGCTGCCATCATTCTCAAAAATATTGTTTTCCGCAGTCGCTGGGGCTGATATTTTCCACGTATTGGTAGATGCGCCGACCCACATCGACATGAGCCCGTTCTGGCCGTTTGTAAATGGGAATCCGCTTTATGAGACGGTGCCTGAGATTTGGGTGTATGCTTTTTGCACAGGCATGCTGGTGATTGCGGCTGTGCTTTATATTAAGAAGGATTTATTGCTCAGAGGTCCAGGAAATCCCTTGCCGTAGGCGGCTCGGGTTTCTCTCCTTTGCGCTCGCGGATTTTCTTCACGACCTGCACCTGCAAATCCTTTGGCAACGGCTCGTAGCCCGCGTACTCCTGATAGGGAATCGCACGGCCCTGAGTGGCGCTCCTCATTTCATTGCTCATGCCGAACATTTCAGCAACCGGTATCTTGAATTTCACATTGGTGACCTCGTCGTCCTGCTGGATGTCAATCAATTGGCCGCGCCTGCCCTGACAAAGGGTAATCACATTGTTCACATAATTAACCGGCACCTGCACTGTAAGGTAAATCTTTGGCTCTAGCAGGTAATCCCCGGCACCCAATATGCCTGCATATATTGCCCTCTTTGTAGCCGGGATGATTTGGGCTGGCCCACGGTGGACCGGATCCTCGTGAATAGTGGCATCGAGCAGGCAAATTTTCACGCCCATGACCTTTTCCTTTGCAAGCGGGCCGAGGTTCATGGCCTCCTCAAAGCCCTGGAACACAAGCTCCATGATTTCATTCAGGTATTGGACACCCTTGGTGTCATCCACAAGCATGTTCTTGTTATAGATATGGATGACGCGCTTGGCCTCTTCACGGGGCACGCCAAGCTTCACCAGGTCCTCGACTATTGCCTTGCCCTTGGGCTTTCCCTCCGGGAGGGTGCCCTCGTCAATGGCATTCTTTACTGCCGCTTCAAGGGGCTCAACTGCAAACACAATCTTCGTGTGCTTGTTGGGCGATTTTCCCTCGACCCGGCCCACACCGCCCGTTATGCACTCACGGTAAACCACTATGGGTGGAGATGTAACAATGTTGATGCCCTGCTCAACCTGGATCTTGTATTCTATGATTTCAAGGTGCAGCTCGCCCATGCCTGAGATGAGGTGCTCGCCCGTCTCGTGGTTAATTTCTACTTTGAGGGTCGGGTCCTCTTTGGCAATTGCCCTCAGTGCCATGATGAGCTTGGAAAGCTCTTTTGAATCCTTTGCTTCAATGGATTTGGTAACCACCGGCTCGCTGTAGTGCTTAATCTGCTCAAATGGCTGAATGGGCCTCTCGCTGATGGTTTCGCCCACATAAATATCCCTGAGGCCGATTATGCCTCCGATGTTGCCTGCGCTCACGGACGGCACAAGCACCTTGTCAGGACCCATGTAAATCGCCACCTGCTGGATTTTTTCAGTGGCATATCTGCTTGCAAGGTAAAGCTCCTTGCCTTTTTCGATTGTGCCTGAGAAAAGGCGGGCCACTGCAATCTCGCCAGCGTGCTCGTCGTTCACTACTCCAAACACCACACCTATGGTCTGGCCTTTCTTGTCGCACAAAACCATGGATTGGCCGTCCGGCGAGTTCATGTCGCCCTTCCAGATGGTCGGGACACGGTATTTTTGGGCGGTCAGTGGCGGCGGGTGGTGCTTTATGACCATCTCAAGCAGCACCTCATCAAGGGATGATTTTTCACAAAGGGCAACATGGTTGCCTGAAGAGCAGAAATCAATAATGTCCTTGAATGTGATGTTGAAGCGCTTCATGCTGGTAATACTGATTGCCCATTTGTTGAAGGCGCTGCCGAATGCAACGTTGCCCTTTTCCACTGAGATTGCCCATTCGGACTTGAACTCGGGCGGGGCATACATGGCTATAAGTTTATTTATGCTGGTGATGATTTTCACGAGCCTCTGCTGAAGGGCTTCCGGAGTGAGCTTCAGCTCGTTTATGAGACGGTCAATTTTGTTGATGAATAAACAGGGCTTTGCCTTTTCCTTGAGCGCCTGCCTCAAAACGGTTTCTGTCTGGGGCATGACGCCCTCAACACTGTCAATAACTAAAACCACGCCGTCAACTGCGCGCATGGCGCGGGTGACATGGCCGCCGAAATCAACGTGGCCAGGCGTGTCAATAAGATTGATAAGATAGTCCTGACCATCGAATGCAAACCCGAGGGAAATATATGCCGCCTTGATGGTGATGCCGCGGGCCTGCTCCTGGACATCAAAGTCCATCATCCTCTGCTCGCCTGCAAGCTGCTTGTTGATTAGGCCTGCGCGGGCAACCAGCGAGTCGGTGAGCGTGGTTTTGCCATGGTCAACGTGGGCTACAATAGCGATATTCCTCACGTTCTTCACATTGTCCATGATTTTCAGGACTTCATCAACGACATATTCTTTTTTTACCATAACCATTACCTCGGCGCGCTAAAACAAGCAAAATGGTCTGGGGTTTGGAGACTTGGGTCTTCAGTTTTGGGTCTTGATTAGTGGGACTCTGGACTCTGAACCCTGGACCTTGAACCTTTGACCCTGAACCCTAGACCTTATCTTGCGCTTCGTGCCATGCGCTCAGTTTCGTTCTTCTTCTTGACTGCGAACGAATTGACAGCATCATCCTTTGCCGCGAATATGATTTCATCGGCAAGGGCATCTGCAAGGGTGCGCTTGTGGTTAAACGAGCCCATGATTGCTGCCAGCGCCATGTTTCTGAGCGCCATGTCAAGCCGTCTAAGGGCTGAAATGTCAACTGAGATCTGGTAGGAAACGCCTCCATGAGTCACCCGTGTGAAATCCTCGCGGGGCGCTGAATGCACAATTGCATGAATCAGCATCTGCAGCGGATTGGAATTTGTCTTCGCCTCCACCAGCTCAAATGCCTGTTTCACAACCCTAATGGCTTTTGTCTTCTTGCCCTGCATCCTGCCCTTGGTGCGGATGACGCGGCCAAGCGTCTTTTCGCCTGTGCCGCCCCGCATCAATTTATTTGCCAGGCGCTCAACGACGTTCACAAACTGCTTGTCGAACTGCCTGCGGTTCCTGCCATGGGAATGGGAAATCCTCACTGGATCCATGCAAATATACCTAGAAAGTGAAGGGTCTTCCACCTTGATTTCAGAAAGGTTGTATTTGCCAAAGAGCTTGTAATCAAAATTAGCAAGCAGGGTTTTCTTGTCAATCACATGGCGCACGGTCTTTTGGGGGCCAATAGGCACATCATATTCACGCCTGCGCCTGAAACCCGGGCGGTTGAACCTTGTCCTGCCACCGCCTTCTGATTCACGGCCGCCGCTTTTGCCTCTTCCACGATTCTCTTCTGCCACATAAATCACCGTAAAGTTAAAGGTTTAAAGTCTAAGGTTGAATCCCATGAACTTTGAACTTTAAACTTTAGACATTTACCTCTTGGGCTTGCCCTTAAGCTTCAGCCTTACCATTTCAAGGCTAACACCGTTGACTGCCACGACCTTATAGCGCACGCCGGGAATTGAACCCATCTGGCCGCGCTGGGAGCCTCCCAGACCCTCAACAGCTACCTCATCGTGCTCATCAATGAAATTTATGGCACCATCCCTTGGCGCGAATACTGTAATCACTTTATTGTTCTTCACCAGCTGGACGCGGACGCACTTGATAAGGCCTGAATGGGGCTGCTTCTGCTCAAGCACACGCTTTTCGAGCACGATGCCCTTTGCCATGTTAGCACCCTCAAGCGGGTCGTACTTTTCCTTGAGCCTGAGCTTCGTTCGCTTCCACCATTTCTTTTTCCAGCGCTGCTTCTTCCTTTTCTTTTCAAGCACACCACCAGCATATTCTCCATAAGGCATAAATAGTCACCAGTCTTCAGTTGTCAATTGAATCCCATATTAGTTTTTAACATACAAACTAGCTGATTGGCACTAGGATTATAAAAGCGAACGGCCTACATTCAGATCATGGTATAATGCAGCATAAGGTCGTAACCGAATTTGTCTTTCAAAAGCTTTTTGCCGACCTTTATGCGATAGCCCCCCCTGCCAATGGCAAGGGACCTGTCCCGTTCAGCAACATTAACGTGAACCTGCTTCTGAGCAGGGTCAATGTTTATATTTAATAGATTGACGTTTTTAAAAAGGTTCCTTATGAATGTCTCGGGGTCGCTGCTGTCAAGAACAACTACGATATTCTTGTTTAGCCTCTTGCCAAGCTCTGCCACCTGTTGGGGGAACCTGCTGCCTTCGATGAGGAAAACATAATTGCCATCCGCTTCAAAGAAGAATTTGGGCATAATATGGGTGACCCGCTCAAACTCGTTCATTATGTAAAATTCATTCTCTCCAATTTCCATCATCAAATCGACCATAACAAAAAGCACTCAAAACATAATATAATAATAGAGAGGACAACATAGTAATAGATATCACTTTGATTTTTTCTTCTTTCGGCCGCTGGATGTGTCGGCTGATTTCTCAGCCTTGCCTGAAGCAGCCACGATTATCTTGGAATTGCCCTCCTCATAAACAATGAGCATTGAGACGGGGAATGGCTTGCCGCAGATGCTGCCAAGCTGGAGGCTTGTGCCCCCATATTGATAAACCGGAATTTCAGAGAGCCCGCTGAGCCGCTGGTATTCTGCCGCGTTTTCCAGCTTGAGGTTGGATGCCATGATTATGAGCTTGGGGCTTCCGACCAGCAACTCCTTTTCAGCGGTGCGGGAGCCGAACTTGACCTTGCCAGTGTCAACTGCAATCCTGATTTCCTTGTCAATGTCATATGCCATAATAGTCACCCAAAAAGGTCTTAACATGTCTTAACTGGTCTTAATGGTCTTCACTTATACTTTTTCTCTTCCTGAGGGTTCTCTTTTTTGTAAAAAGAGAAGGCTCGCCTTCCGTTGCCTTCTCCTCAGGCACTTCGAACCACTTCATCCTGAGCTTCACCATGCCAGTGCCGAGGGGAATCGGCTGGCCCACTATGATATTTTCAGCGACACCCTGAAGATGGTCGCTCTTTGCAGCAACGCTAGCATCGATTAGATGCTTGACTGTGACCTCGAATGCAGCCCTGGCAAGTATGCTGGCCTTCTCGCCGCTCAGCCCGTGCCTGCCTACCGACTTTATAACGCCATCGGAGGATACGGCATCTGCAATGACAATGATATGGCGTATGTCGACCGTGAGACCCTGAAGGTCAAGCACCTGCTTGATTTCGCGGATGAGCGCATTCCTCGCAGCCTCGATGCCGAGGATTTTTTCTATGTCTATGACGCTATTGGTGTAGACCTTGGTTAGGTCGATGTTTTCCAGCTTCAGCACTTCCGGCAGGTTGATGCCACTGACCCGTACAAAATAGTCATTGCCGTCCTTCACCACCACTGCCTTGCTCAGGCCGGAAATGCCCTTGATTTTGAGCGCCTTAAGGCGGTTAGTGAGCTTTCGAAGGTCCCGGAAGACCCTGCCCTTAGTTTCCTCCTTGTTGTAGACGGTGATGACGCCTTTCCTTCCGTCGTATTCCAGCTTCTGGCCCAACTCCTCAACCACTTTTTTAACATCCTGCCCGGAAACGCCGATGAATTCAAGCTCGTCCTTGTCAAGCACGAGATTTATGCATTTGTTCTCGAAACTCTCCTGAATCTTAGCAATGTCATAGAGCTTGATGCATTCGATGTTTTTTGCAACTGTTTTGACGGCCTCGTAATCCTTGGCCAGAGCCTTGCTCACCAACACGTCCATGAACACTTTCTTTGGCACGCGCTTGGCATCCACCAGCTCAATAAGCCTGGGAAGGCCCAACGGCACGTGCTCTGCCACACCGGCATAGTGGAAGGTTCTCATAGTCATCTGGGTGCCTGGCTCGCCTATGCTCTGGGCAGCTACCACGCCGACCGCTTCGCCATAATCAATGTTTTTTTTCATAAAGTCACCAACATTAGTTTCTGGTTCCAGGTTTCGAGTTTCCAGTCTTACAATTTTACCTTTTCTCTTCCCAGGGGTCCGAATGCGCGAAGCGCATTCAATCGGCGACAACAGCCGGCGAGATTTTTGCCAACTGGCGAAAAGCCAGCAGGCGATCGATGCCAGCAGCCGGCGAGATTTTCACCCGCAGGTGAAAAGCCAGCAGGCGAAATCAAAGAAAATGCTCGTTCCGAGCTCAGTGCCCGGAACCCGATGCTCGAAACTCGCAACTCATTAACCTTCATCTTCAACTGCAATCTTTTTTTCCAATAATTCTGCAGGGTTTGAATAGAAATCAAGCCCGCCTCCGCCGTACTTGAACTGGACGATGATGTCGCGCGCATCACGCACGGTGCCATCCTTGCGCACCACCACGTCCTGGAAGGCATTGACCAGCCTGCGCTGCATATAACCTGAGCGGGCTGTCCTGATGGCTGTGTTGACCAGCGATTCCCTGCCGCCCATGCTGTGCTGGAAATATTCATAGGGCTTGAGCCCGGTCTTGAAAGAGCCGGTGATGAAACCGCGCTCCATTCCACCAATAACACCCCGCTTGAAGTGGGGCAGCAGCCTCTTGCGGTAGCCGCGCTTCAGGCGCTTGCCCCGCACAGCCTGCTGGCCAAGCATGGCAGACATCTGCACTGCATTGAGCAATGAGCCGCGGGCTCCGATTTTCGCCATGAGGATTGCGGTATTGACCTTTCCAAATGATTTTTCTACAAGTGCGCCTGACGCGTCCCTTGCCTTGGAGGTGATTTCCATTATTTTCTCCTCCAGCGTTTCCCTGGGCGTAAGGCCCGGATTTTTCTGCAGTGTCTTATTCTTGAATTGCAAAATGTATGCATCAATCTCGCGGTTGGTCTTGTCCAGGAGTGAGTTCAGATGGGTGTGCGCCTCTCCTTCCACTGAATAGTTGCGCAACGAAACAGAGAGGCCGTGCCTGGTGAGCACCTCAAGGGTTATTCGCGTGGCTGAATCCAGGAACCATTTTGCCCGCTCATAGCCCACCTGTTCAACGATACGCTCGAGAATCTGGTTTTCAAACGCCTTGCTCTCGATGCTGCCTTTTATGAGCAGGCCATTCTCAATCACCAATTCCTCGCCGAGCTTGGTTCTCATCTTGAGGCTGAGCTCTGCCGGAAGAAGCAATGAAAAAAGTAGCCTGCCAGAGTATTTGTCACTGCGGTCCGGCTTGGGAAGCTTGGTGATGCCTGCGATGGCAAGCAGGTCGCTTGCCTCGCTCTTGGTAAATTCGCAATCGTCATTTGTCATATAGAAGGCGCCTGTGACATGGTCCTCCTGGGGCTTGATGATGGCCTTGCCGTGCCTCGGCGAGAGAATCTGCCTGTGCACCTTCATGAGCACGTCTGCCTCGACCTGAGCTTCCTCAGTCTGGATGGCGTGGAGGTTCATTTCATCTCCGTCAAAGTCGGCATTGTAAGGCGGGCAGTCAAGCGGGTTGAGCCTCAATGTTTTGCCTGGCATCACGCGCACCTCGTGGCACATGATGGATATCCTGTGAAGGCTGGGCTGCCTGTTGAAAAGCACAAGGTCGCCATCTATCAATTGCCTGTCAATAATCCATCCCGGGGCAAGCTGGCTGGAGACTTCCACCCTATTTGTTTCGTTCACACGGACCCTCTTGCCGTCCGGCCTTACGATGTAATCTGCATGGGGATAAGTGAGATTAAGGATGAATTGCCTGCATCTCTCAAGGTTCCATTGGGTTATCCGCATGGGCACGGTGAGCTCCTTAGCAATTGCCATGGGCACGCCCACCTCATCAAGGCTGATATTGGGGTCTGGAGAAATAACTGTGCGGGCTGAGAAATTGACACGCTTGCCCGAGAGGTTGTACCTGAACCTGCCTTCCTTGCCCTTGAGGCGCTGGGAGAGTGTTTTCAGTGCCCTGCCACTCCTGTGCCTGGCAGGCGGAATGTTAGACATCTCGTTGTTGAAATAGGTAGTTATATGATATTGGAGCAGCTCCCAGAGGTCTTCAATAATCAGCTGTGGCGCGCCTGCATTGATGTTTGCATCCAGCCTCTGGTTTGTCCTGATGACATCCACCAGCTTGTGGGTCAGGTCGTCCTCGCTGCGCTCACCGGTTTCCAGGGTGATGGAGGGCCTCACATTCACAGGAGGCACTAGCAGCACAGTAAGCACCATCCACTCAGGCCGCGCATAGAGCGGGTCAAAGCCGAGCAGCCTCAGGTCGTCGTTGGAGATGCCTTCGAGCCAATTTCTTATTTCAGTGGGAAGCATGACCGACTTGTCCTTGAAGAATGTGGTGGGGCGCATGAGCGTGAGCTCAGGGATTGCCTCGCCGCAGTGGGGGCAGTTCTTTCTCTTGATTTGGGGCTTGAGAACTGTCTCGCCCTCTTCCTCAATGAGCTTGATGAGGTCGTTCTTTTCATCGGCATCCAACAAGAGGAGCTTGCAACTCCTGCAAGTGGCCTTCATTATATAGAGCAGGTATTTGGCAAACTCCGGATGGATGACCGGGCGCACGAGCTCAATGTGGCCGAAGTGGCCCGGGCAGGTGCCCACGCCGCCCCCGCAGGTCTTGCACTTAAGGCCGGGGTCAATGACTCCGAGCCGCTGGTCCACGAGACCTCCGTCTATTGGATAGCTGTCCTCATCGTAGGTGTCGGGCACGGTGATTCTCTTGGCAGCCGAAACCTTGCGTATGATTTCCGGCGAGAAAATCGAGAATTTTACCGCACCGATTACCTTTGTCGTGAAATCTTCAGTCATAAATAATACCTCTGATACAATATACATGATTAACGATCAGGCCTTATCTTTCAATACCAGCCTCGGAAATAAATGCAAGCTCTTGATTTCATCCAGCAGCAGCTTGAACGCATAGCTTATTTCCACATATTCAAGGGTGCTGAACCCGCAGAGGTGGCAATAGCTCGTGTTTTTCACGAAATCGCGCACTGCCACCAGGCCGCAGTTGGTGCACACCAGCTCGTAGGTCTTGTCCGATTCCTCAAGCAGCCGCTCCATCAGCAGCATGCTTGCGCCATAGCCTATGAGACAGTCACGTTCCATTTCGCCGAACCTGAGGCCGCCCTCCCTTGCCCTGCCTTCAGTGGGCTGGTGGGTAAGCAATTGCACAGGGCCGCGGGAGCGCACATGCATCTTGTTGGAAACCAGGTGGTGCAACCTTTGGTAATAGATAACGCCGACGTAAATCTTAGTTTTTATCTGCTCTCCGGTTATGCCATCGTAGAGGGTTTCCTCACCGTATTCATCAAACCCATAGGACTTCATGGCTGCCTTGAGCGACTCCTCGCTGTCATGGTCAAACGGAGTGCCATCTACGAATTTGCCTGTTTGGCTGGAAACCTTTCCGCCCAACATCTCCAGTAAGTGACCGACGGTCATACGGCTGGGGATTGCATGGGCATTAATAATCAGGTCAGGCACTATGCCGCTTGAGGTGAATGGCATATCCTCCTGGGGAAGCATGAGACCGATTACGCCCTTCTGCCCGTGCCTTGAAGCGAACTTGTCACCGACTTCAGGCACCTTGTTGCTCCGAATTCTGATCTTCACGAGCTTGGTGCCGCCCAGTGTTTCTGTAATCAGGACATAGTCAACCGTGTCATTTTCATCGCTCCTTACAGCAAGTGAGTTTTCGCGCTTCTTCTCTTCAACAACGCCGAACACCGTCACTTCCTTCAGGAAACGGGGGGGTGAAGTTTTCCCAACCAGCACGTCCCTGCTTGAAAGCATGCATTCCGGATAAATTATCCCATCTTCGCCCAGATACTTATATGCTTCCTCGCCACGATAGCCGGTGGTTGTGGCAGGCGGGATTTCCATCTTGTCGCACTGCCCGCCAGGGTAGCGCCTCTCTTCGGTCTCATAGGTTTTAAAGAATACGCTCCTGCCGAGGCCACGGTCAACAGAATTTCGGTTCATCACCACTGCGTCTGCCATGTTGTAGCCGCGATAGCTGGATATTGCAACCACGAAATTCTGGCCGGCAGAGCGCTCTGCGAGATTAAGAATTTTATAGGGCCTTGTCTGCACCAGCGGCTGCTGTGGATAATACATGATGTGGGCGCGGGTGTCAGCGCGCAAATTATAATTCAGGATATATGTGCCGAGTGACTGCTTTGTCATGGAGGCTGCCATGGTAATACGCGGCGATGAATTGTGATCGGAATAGGGCAATACAGATACGACTACCCCGTTGATGGACACAGGGTCTATCTCAAGATGGGTGTGATCTGGGGTGAGCTCATCCTCGCTTGCTGAGATATAGGAATGCTCCTCTTCTTCTGCGTCCAGAAATTCCACTATGCCGAGATTCACCAGCTTCTGCCAGTTGAACTCGCCGCTCTTGATCTGGCTGATAATAGGAGGAGTAAGCTTGCTCTTGCCTGCCTCGACTACTATGTAGGGCCTGCGGGCACGACCACTGTCACAGTTGATGGAAAGCTCAACTGCCCTGGTGTTCAGGTGAACATTGATTTCACTGCTGATTTCGCCGCGCCTGCGCGCACCAATAACCTGGCGCATGAGGCTAGGCAGATGCTCATGCCAGCCCACAAACGTGCCGTTTATGAACACCTTTCCGCCGCGTCTCTTTTTCTTCTTGTTTTCGGATTTCACCATCAGCAACACCTAACAGTTTTCAGTTTCGCATTTTCAGTCTTGCACGTTTACCTTTTCTTATTGAGTTTCGGGATTATTCCGTAATCATTTTTCAATTTTTATTTTGGATGGATTTTTTGCAAGGGAAACCCCCATGCACTTCACAACCTCAGACATTTCGTTCTCGTCACAGCCTATGGAAATTGCACTCAGCAGGGCCATGTTTTTCACGAGTGAGCAACTGGGGCCTTCCGGTGTCTCAGCAGGGCAAATCTTGCCCCAATGGGTGCCATGCAGGTCCCGGGCTTCGAAGTGCGGGTGCCTCCGGTTGAGCGGAGAAATCACGCGCCTCAAATGGGAAAGCGTTGAAAGATAGCTGGTGCGGTCGAGCAACTGGCTCACGCCTGTCTGGCCTGCTATCCAGTTGCCTGTTGCCATTGCATAGCGTATCCTATCCGTAAGCGCATCCGGCCTTACAAGGGTTTGCACCACGAGCTTCCTGCCGCGGGCATCTGCCCTGCTTGCCTGATAGGAAATGTCCTTCACAAGAAATTGAAGTGCATACCTGAAGAGCTCATCCATGAGGTCTCCTGCCAGCCTTATGCGCTTGTTGCCATAGTGGTCCTTGTCATCATTGTTGAGCTCGCCGCTTGCCACCAGAATTGCCCGCTCAGCCATGGTGCATAGATAGACCGATTTCTCAAGCCGCTTGTCCGGCACCAATGAAATATGGGGAAGCAGGTAATTGTCAAGGATGTGCTCCACGCGCTTGATCCTGAACTCAATGGGTTGACCCGGCGCCACGCGCCTGCCTATGAAGTCGAGAGCCTCATCGCGGCTGGTTGTTTCATCAACTTCCAGGTTGAGAAGAATATCATTCCTGACTGTCTCACTGGCACCTGCAAACATGTCAATGATTTGCCTGTCTGTCTCGATGCCAAGGATTTTTAGGATGGGTATGAGGGGAAGATCCCTGGTGGATGCCGGGAATGTCAGGTGAAGCACGCCTGCCTTGTCCCTGCTGACCACGCAGCGCGCGCGAAAGCCGTGCCTTGTAGAAAACACCTTGGCAATCACGTCATCTTTTTCGCGGGTGGTGATGATTTTGTTTGGTGCCAAATCTTCTATGCTGATAAGCACGCGCTCGCTGCCATTTATAATAAAGTTGCCGCCCGGGTCGCTTGGGTCCTCGCCCGCCTCGATAAGCTCATCATCTGTCATGCCGTGGAGGTGGCAGTTCTTGGACTTCACCATGATAGGCATTTCGCCGATGTATACTTCAGCATGCATGCGCTTCTCCACTCCGTTGAAAATTGGAATGAGTTCAAGAAAGAGGGGGGCTGCATAGGTGAGGTTCCTGAGCCTGCATTCAGAAGGCTTGAGATAGCGCCTGGAACCGTCTGCCTCGATGATGGTGGGCTTGTCGAGCCTGACCCGGTCAAGCTTGAGCTCAAAACCCTCGACAGGCGGCTTGATGAGCCCGACACGGTCGATGGCCTCCTGAAGGCCGAAGTCAATGAACTTGTTATAGGAATCAAAATGCTGCCTTACCAGGCTGTTTTCCCTGAGATAAAGCTCCATCAGTTCGCGGCCTGCCATAACAATGCACCCAGATAAATGGTCTTGAGATCTTCACTTATACCTTTTACCTTTTCTTAAAAAATACCTTTTTATCCCCGTTGATGAAATCGACAGCTTTGCTGTCGAGCTTTTCGCTTTAGCGAAATCAAAGAAAAGGCTCTTCTACCTTTCTACAACTAGCCTGTAGAAAATATATTTGCCCACCGTCGGATCGTCCCTGGAAATTTTCACTAGGGCACCAGGCTTTGGCATTAGGTGGGCTATCGCAGGGTCGCTGCACAATATCAGCGAAAAGTTCTTCTCTGAGATAGAATATTGCTTCATGACTGCCAGCTTTTCCTCATCGCTGAGCACTTCATGCTTTGGGACTAGAAAATGTTCAAGGGCCATGTCGCGCTTCACAGTCCGCCTGGAGCTGGATTTTTTGCGTGAAACAACAGAGGATTTTTTGCCTTTAGCCAAACACTCACCAGGGAATCCGGAAATTTTGCCAAGAGGGCACTGCTTAATTTAACTTACTAATAATATATTAATTAAACTAGTAAACTTGCTACGACTTTATTACTTTATTTAGAAATGTTTATAAAGCTAACATGGTGGTTGAAAAAATTGGAAAAAATAAGAAAAGAAGAAATGCCCTATTTCACATGAATCTCATGGCCATTACCATCGCTTTTCAGCACCCGTTTGTGCGTAACCTCGAGAACTCCGTTCTTGTAGGATGCCACCACACCAGTGGGATCGACCTCGCAGGGCAGGCTCACCACCCGGTGGTAGCGCCTCTGCGGATTATTGACTGAGATGGTGAGCGATTCAGTGGTTGAATTCAATTTTATCTCGTGTTTCTCAACACCCGGGATTTCAGCAATCACTACCACTTCATTTTCCGTTGGGATGACATCCACAAGGGGCTCGCGCTCATCTGACGCAAGCGAGGACTGGGCAGGGTTTGCAGGATTTACAGAATTCGGCTTTATATTGCCGAACTCGCGCACCACGGGCTTGCCATCAGGGCCTACCCGGATAGAAAAACCATAGACACAGGTTTTCGGGTCAGCTGCCATCTTCTCCAGGTTCTTGGCATCCATTATGCTTTGCCTGACCATCTCGTTCATCATGCGCTCCATCTCCTGGCGCATACGCACAAATTCGTCAAACGGGTCGAGATACATGGGTTTTCCTGGGGGCATAACACTCACCTTGGACAGTTTTCGGTTTACGGTAAACTGAAACCCGTTAACTGTTAATATGGTATTGACAGGTATATTTGATGCTGAGGCCCTTTATAATTGTTACTGCTGCGCTTCAATTATCCTTTTTTCCGTCACAACCGCATGCATTGGCACGTCATGGGGCTCGCTGGGTATCTGGCTGAATAGTTGCAGCTCGAATGCCAGTGCTATGAACCGTGTGCTCTTTTTATCTGCAAGCGCCAGGAATTTGTCAAAATAGCCATGCCCCCGCCCTATGCGGCTGCACTTTTCATCAAATGCAAGGCCTGGCACTATGATGACATCAATCAGCTCGATGGGCACGCTGGCGCCCCTGGGCTCGGGAATGCCAAACTTATTGGGAACGAGCTCTTCAAAATCAGAAACTTTGCATGCAAGGATTTTAGTTAACGAACGTTCTCCATCCATTTTTGGAAGGAGCACGGTTTTGCCTGAATTCATGGCATCCACTATCATAGGGGGCGTGTGCACCTCGCCCTTTGTTGAGGCATAGAACATAACGGTCTTCGCGCGCTTGAAAACAGGCATGGAAAAAAGCTGGACGCGCACCTGCTCGCTCTTCTGCACAATCTCAGTGGGGCTGAGCGCACCCAAACGGTTTTTCACCATCTGCCTTAGTTCTGATTTGTCCATAAAATCAAGCCCGAGTCATTGGGTTATTATCGGCTCTTTGCTCAAAAATGCTGACAACAGGTAGAGCGAGCCGCAGACCACTACCAAATCGTTCTTCCCACAACGGCTTATTGCATCCCTTAACGCAACCTTCACATCTTTCTTTACCCTGGCCAAAAAATATTTTTTCACATGCCCCAGAAGCAGCTTGTTTGCTGCGCGGGTGTTATCCATAAGCGCAAATGACACATAGTTCAAGTGCGGGATTCTTTTTAATTGTTTAAGCATGGCAGGATAATCCTTGTCGGCCATGCACATGAAAACAACAATGCACTTGCCATAGTTTAGCGGTTTTATTTCTTCGACAAGCGCATTCATGCCATCAACATTATGCGCACCATCAAGAATAACCAGCGGTTTTGTGTTATATGCTTGAAACCTCCCAAAAAGTTTTGCCTTCGCAAACCCGTCAATAACATGTTTTTCAGCCATACCGAGATTCAATTCATCATTCAAAATTTTTATTGCAGCGCTGGCAAGCCCGACATTTTCCTTTTGATAGCTTCCCATTAATCCGGAGTTGAGTTCAATTACGCTACCCTCGCCAAATAATCCCCCGATTGAAAAAATATTTTTGTTTTCAAGGATGCTTGATTCGACTGATTTGCAATTCACAAGCTTGCGCGCCACAACCAGGTTCACGTTTTTCTTCCGGCAGGTTTCTGCCATCAGGCGCAGGATTTTTCCCTCGTTCACTCCTGTGAGCAGTGGCGCAGCTTTCACGATGCCCAATTTTTCAGCGGCAATCATTTCCAGGGAATCTCCGAGATATTTCGTGTGGTCGATGCCCATATGGGTGATTATGCTGAGGATGGGTTCGCATAGGTTGGTGGCATCAAGCCTGCCGCCCATGCCGGTTTCCAAAACAGCATAATCAACCTTCCTGCTTTTAAAATAAATGAATGCCATGGCAGTGAGCGTTTCAAAAAAGCTGAGGTCATATTTTATTTTCAGTGGCTTGACCAATTCGTAAAACCCGACAAGCTCCTGTTCGCTTGCAATTTTGCCGTTTATTTGAAATCTTTCGCGGAAGGTAACCACATGGGGCGAAAAATAGGAGCCAACGCGATATTTCTGGGAAAGAATTGAGGCGATATAGGCAGTGACCGAGCCTTTGCCGACAGTGCCTGCAATGTGGATGCACCTGAGGCCTTTTTGCGGATTGCCCAATTCCGCAAGGCAGCGCTCCACCTGCCTGAGGTCCCAGAAATCGCGCAATTTGGCAGTGGAATAGAGCTCGCCAAGCATTTGGGAATAGTTCATTGAATCAACAGCTATGATGTTGAGCTATGCGCCAACAGGCGCATTCAATCAGCCATAAGAATTAGTGAAACATTATATTAAATTTTGGTAGGGAGAACTGACCGCACGAGCCTGGCGCTTACCCTGGTGTCCCTCAAAGGATGGATATGCAATGGATTGGGGGCTGATGTGCCTTCCCTCACTCTCCTAAGAATAGCTTCTTTCAAGCTATCAGCGTCCATAGCGCTCAATCCTCCGTGCCTGTCATAACATCCATGCTCAATCGTATCTCTTTCATGTGGGTTCATGTCATAGCCAAATAAATCAACTGAATTGCCGTCTTTATCATCCACAACCGTAACCAGCAATGCGTTATCAGCGACTGCTGCTGGCAACCTTGCCGAATAAGTATGATACAACCCGTTGGTAACTTCCGTTGGCACGTCTATTGCCTCGTATTGCGGATGTTGCATGCTATCGCCTGCGCCCACTGATTCGCCCTTTATCAAGGGCTCCACCAGCAATCCGTTAGTGGGTTCGGACGGCGCTGTCTTCTCAAGCAAAACTACCGTAGATTTTCCTGAAACCTTCCTTGCCAGCCTGCGCTGGTCTTCAGCAGATCTTGCAGAACTGCCTGTTGTTGCCAGCCCCAAACTTGCCGAAGTCTCGCGCTCGCCGCTTTCAACCTGCGAAAACCCTGCACGCGCAACCTGCTCATAGAACAACTCATGCAGTTCATAATCTGCCGGAAAGGTTAGTGCCAGCCTGCCGCTTAGCATCAGCACACGCCCAAGCTCTGAAAACACTCTCCCGAGCAAATCTGCCGACTTCAGCCTGTGAACTGCCGACAACAGGACTGCGCATGGAACTGATTGATCAGCGTAATGAATTCCGCCCTCGCCATTTATTGCAACATCCCGAATGTCAAACCAATCAGACTCAATCGGCTTGCCAGTGAATGCCTGGGCGTGCGCGATTACCGCAGGATAATAGCTCAATTCCAACAGCCACGGCGCATTCTTAAACAGAAGCCCCCTGAATTGCAATATCGCCAATGCCTCGAGGAAGACGCTCAAATGCTCCAACCGGCGCTCAATACTTTCCTTCAATGCAGGCGAGCCCCTCTGGCGCTCAACCGCCAAGCTCAATGCCTGGTCCTCGGTTAAGCCTTTTTTTGTATAATACGCACACCATAACTCTATGTTTTCGTTTATCCGTTTCTGAACTGCATTAAAACTATACGGTAATCCGTTTTCTTCAAGCTTCCTTGGGATAGCCGATGCTGTCGGTACATCATTCATTCCTTCAATCGCTCTCAGAATGCTAGCATCTACTCGCTGATAAACCAGTTCCTGGGCATACATGAGAAGATGGCTCATCCACCCACGCGAAGAAGTACGCCCAAACAAATCAGCTTCGGATAAACCTGAGAGATACTCCTTGCCACGAGCTCTCATCGCTTCTTCGATCTTTTGGGTGGCTGCTATCCTCTTCTGAACTGACGTATTAGAATATGACAGACCTTCTGCTGATAATGCCCTCGAGACACCAAGAGCAGCAGGAACATTATCTATCCCTGCGATAACTACCAAAAGCTTTGCATCTACACGTTCATCTACCAACTCAGATGCGTAAGCAGGCAATCCCCTCTTCCAACCCATATTGTTTACTCTTCTAAATAGTTCTGGGTCAGATAAACCTTCCAAATACGCTCTGCCTCTCTTCTCCATTGCCTCCCCTATCAATGGGTTTGCTTCAATCCGGCTCCGAACTGAGATATTAGAATATGACAGACCTTCTGCTGATAATGCCCTCGAGACACCATTACCAGCAGGAACGTTATCTATCCCTGCGATAACTACCAAAAGCTTTGCATCTACACGTTCATCTACCAACTCAGATGCGTAAGCAGGCAATCTACTCTTCCAACCCATATTGTTTACTCTTCTAAATAGTTCTGGGTCAGATAAACCTTCCAAATACGCTCTGCCTCTCTTCTCCATTGCCTCCCCTATCAATGGGTTTGCTTCAATCCGGCTCCGAACTGAGATATTAGAATATGACAGACCTTCTGCTGATAATGCCCTCGAGACACCATTACCAGCAGGAACGTTATCTATCCCTGCGATAACTACCAAAAGCTTTGCATCTACACGTTCATCTACCA
>MNVF01000031.1 GCA_001871535.1 Candidatus Micrarchaeota archaeon CG1_02_49_24 | reverse complement strand
GTTGCGCTGCAACTTCGAGTAGGACGTGTGCCAGCAGGTCTTTAAAACGCAATTGGCGCAACATTCTATACCGGTATTTCGGGCACCATTCGAGATGGTAAACCAACTGCCCGATTCCATGCGCAGAATACGACGGTACTGAAACATAGCTTACGCTGGACATAATGACTCCTCCAGCGGCGTAACAATGGCCCGCCCGCTAGGGCGGGCGCGCCGCTGGAATAGGTATTTTTTAAAACTAGAAAAAGCAGGTTGATTCATCTACGGGTTAAAACCCGTAGGTTTCTCAATCCAGGTCTCTAAGTTTCGCCATGCGCCCGTCAGGATGTGTAAACACTATCCCATCTGGCGGAACTATCTCCTGTGTCCGCCTTCTTATAAACAGGCTAAACAAATCCTTTTCAAACCAGGCGCTTATTGCCTCAAATGTTTTAGGATATTTGCCCCATTATTTGTAAGCCAGATGATTTCTTGCATACGTTGAAAATGGCACCCATAAACTGCCCCTCAAGCCTATATGGGTTTCCATTGACTCTCTCGCCAATCAGCTCGCCAAAAAACTGACCGTCTTCCAAACTGAAATACTCTCTTGAAAAACTTTCCAAAACTCCGGCTATGATGTGCGCCTTGCCCTTGTTAATAAATGGGATTAGCTCCGTGCGATTCCAGATGCTTTTCACATTCCCGTTTTCTATTACCACGCTGACGTTAGTGCCATCGAGTTTTTCAATTGCCAGAACGCTGGCATCCTCAAATACCCATTCATACCCCGGATTGATTTCTGGAACAACAACATACCTGTCATTAATCATCTTTCTGACAAACGGCGATTCAAGTTTCGGCATATCCATAATCATCCAATCACCTCTTTTTTCGTGTCAATCCTGCAATAGTCTTATTTCAGCAAAATCACGAGGTGTAAGCATGACGAGGAAACGATTGTTTCAATCCTGCAATAGTCTTATTTCAGCGTCAGCGATACGAACCTTGACACAGTCAAAGTAGAAGTTTCAATCCTACAATAGTCTTATTTCAGCTTTGTGATCGAAGAAATAGTGGCACAGTGGGGATTTTGTTTCAATCCTACAATAGTCTTATTTCAGCTGTGTTCTCATTAGCAGTGTATAACGGTTCATTGTAGTTTCAATCCTACAATAGTCTTATTTCAGCTATGACGCTCGCAAAAGAGCTATGGGAAAGAAAAAATGTTTCAATCCTACAATAGTCTTATTTCAGCAGGCAATTTTTGAGTATGCTGTTATCTCATATCTCACATTCAATTTCTGCATTCTAAAGTCGCCAATCGCCAATAATGCAACCAATGCCTGCGATGAGCGACTTTTAAAGTATTATATCATCCGGATGACCTTTCGTTATCCCCAAGTCAATCCGTTCTATTACGCTTTTGTTTGGGAATTTATATATAGTTATCGTGTCTGCCCCGGGTTCAATCAGTTCAGCCAGCTTTCCTGCAATCCTGAGATATCTGCTTTCGGTAATTTCGCCTTCAAACAAGGAATTCTGCACCCATGTAAGCTGCGTCCTAAGATATCCCTTTACCTTATTGACCCTTTCAACAGATATATCATAGGCAATTATAACATACACTTTACCACCAGAGAACGAACGGCTTGTAATCCTTAACGCCAATAAGGTGCTTTATCAGTTTATACGCCTCCAATCTGATTAACCTCTGATAGGATACGCTCCTCCTAAGCCCCCTGTGCTTTATAGTCGTTTGCAGCTTTTCTTCATAATATTTCAGAAATTTCTTTTTTCCGTTATCTGTAAACATTATCCCGTTCAGATCCTTTCTGAAATCCTCTTTTTGGATGACCCGTTTGTTTACAAGATAGATTATCAGCCTGTCCACTATCATTGGCTTGAACAGTTCGCTGATGTCAAGGCAAAGGGAAAACCTTCTCTCGCCCGGCTCATGTAAATAAGCAATAGTCGGGTTGAGCTGCGTATTATACAACTCGCATAGAACTGTGCTATAAAGCAATGAATTCCCAAAGCTTATCATGGCGTTTATCTCGTTTTCCGGGGGCTGCCTTGTCCGTTTCTCATAATGAAGTTCCCCTGTCAAGATTTGATCGAAGCAGTCATAATATTCAATCCGTGCACGGGCTTCAACGTTCATAAGGCCAGTTATATCCCTGGCATCCGGAACCTCCCGGGAAAACCCAGCAAGAGCCTCATCCTTTCCAGATATCTTGTAATCAGCAATAGTTTTTCTCATATTGCTTATGGCACCCTCCACAAATTTTTTGGCAAGGCAGAGCCTTTTCCCGGAATCAAGATAATATTCTGCCTGCCTGACCAGCAGGTCACCGGATAAAAGACACTCTCTTGGATAGAAACTGCCATCGTAAAATCCGTAGTAATTGAAAAAATGAATCACTATGCCTGCCTTTGAGAAAAGATGCAATGCCTGCGAAGTTACAGTGATTGAACCATGGCAGCTTATCTGGCTGATGTTCTCAACTGGCAAAGGCCTTTTTCCAACAGCGTTTACGAAATAGATCGTATTCTCATGCCGTTCAATTGTTCCGTCTGTCACTATATGGAAGTTCTTTTTCATGTTATTCACTCCAGCACAGCTCATAGTACGAGCATTTTGGGCAGTATCGCTTCCTTTCCGGCTCAGGGGGCTGCGACAGTGCATTAATCAGCTCAACCTTCCTGATTGCCTCTGCAACCTCCAGCTCCCCTGCCTCATCCAGCTCGACAGAAACCCGTTCCCGGATAGTTGGATAATCAATCACTGCCCTTGCCGCTATTCCTCTCTGCTTCAGCACGTGCAAATAGTACCTTGTCTGCAGCACATGCGCATGCTCCATTTTTTTCGATTTCTTTACCTCGTGCAGCTCAATGCCGTCTTTAGTTTTTATAAAATCAATCGAAATCCTTCCAATCCTGATCTCTTTCTTTTCCCGTGAATAACTATTTTCATGGATGAATTTTCCAATGGCAACCAGGTCAGACGATCGCTCCATTGCTATCTGCCTGCTGAAGTACCATAGCTTTGTGGGGCAAATCACGCAATATGCGATCTGCGTTCCGCTGATTTTCATCGCATCAACCTAATGGATAAGCATTGCAGGGCATGTATTATGTCAGCATGCTTGTGCCAGCAGCCATTATGCTGATGAATTAATATTTAGATATAAACTTATTTATAAATAGATTGATAATGTAAAATGAATAGGTTTATAAATATATTTATATTAAACTATAAACATGGACCTATTAGAGATTAGAAAGCAGAACCCCTGGTGGGAAAGCAGGCAACGGATAAATGAAGACCCAAAATTAAAAGATTATGACTTCGCAAGAATCAAATGGGCCCCAAGGCTGAGGAAGTACATCGATTTGCATAAGGATGTTGTATACAGTATAAGAGGGCCTCGACAGGTAGGGAAAACAACCCTGATGAAGCTGATGATCAGGGAAACACTGGAAAAAAGCAATCCTGCAAATTGCATGTATTTTTCCTGCGATCTAGTCAGGGACAATTCTGCCTTAAGCGACCTTTTGGAGACTTATCTAACATGGGTTAGCGCATTGAACAATGAGCGGGTATTCATTTTCCTTGATGAGATTTCCTCGGTCAGGGACTGGCAGAAGGCAATTAAGCTGTTCGTGGATATTCACGGAAACGGTAACATCATGATCATGCTAACAGGATCGCACACAATTGACATAAAAAACAGTACGGAACGCCTTCCGGGAAGGGTAGGGGAACGGGAGCACGTGCAGACACACAAAATTTTCCTGCCCATGAAGTTCGCAGAATATGTGGAGATGAGGTCCCCGGAGCTTTACCAGCAAGTGCGCGGGTTCAGGCTTGATGTGGCAGAAGAACGGACGAAGCAATTTATGGCATTGGCCAATGGAAACATCCCTCCATCCGCAAACGACCTTATCCGCATAGTCCCTGAATTGGATGCATTGCTTGATGAGTACCTCATAACAGGTGGGATAATGATTGCTGTCAATGAGTATGCCGGGCACAAGAGGATAAGCACCCAGACATACGAGATATACGTAAGACAGCTTGCGGGCGACATGGCAAGGATAGGCCGGGAGGAAAAGACGGCCAAACTGATTCTAGCCGCCATGCTGAAAAGGATGGGCTCCACGTATAGCTGGAACTGCATAAAGAAAGACGCCGGGATAGCGTCGCAGCCCACGATTGACCAATACGTGAACCTGCTTCAGCACATGTTCGTATTGGCAATATATTACAAGGCAGAGACCGACGGGACTGTAAAGCATGCGGGCGACAAGAAGGTGCATATCCTGAATCCGTTCATTTTCCATGCAATTTACGGGTGGCTGATAAACCCGGCACAGGACACGTATCAGTCGGCCGTGGAATTCATCACGAACCCGGAAAACAAATCAAGGCTCATTGAGTCGGTAGTCGCAGACCATCTCAACAGGGCTGTGCACAACATAAGGCCAACTGATAACTATGACCCGTCTGATTTTATTTTCTACTTCAGGACCAAGAAAGGGCATGAAGTTGATTTCGCACTGAAAGCGCAGGGTGGGCTGTTCGGATTTGAAGTCAAATACCAGAACTCCATAAACCCGGAAGACTTCAAGGGGCTGGCAAAGCTTGGAAAAGGGTGCATGGTAAGCAGGAGGGAATTGCTGCAGAAGGGCAGGTTTGCCGTGATTCCGGTCAGCTTGTTTTTGGTTTATGTTTGATGCTTTGCGATAAGCCTACAGCCATTTCAGCTTCTTCTGCAAGGCAGGTCTGTGGCGATATTCTTCCCTGATTGTCCCGATGAACTTCTCCAGACCATCTGTTTTCTTTCCGCTCTTCACCAGGATCTGCTTTGCCTGGCCCAAGTAATCAGCTGCCATCCGATAGTAGTCCCTTCCAGTGTGCCTAAGGCATCCAGTGGCTAGGAGCTTCAGCGCTTCAGCAGATGCTTCAGGGTCTTCCTTTCTCAGAGCTTTCTGGATTATCCTGAGTTCTTCATCATCATTTTCGGTAAGCTTGGCTAAAAGGGTTTTCAGGCTTTCACGGTCCTTCTCTGCTGCAAAAATCCTGGCCAGTGCTTCTTGTTGGCCAGCTTTTTCAACAAGCGCAATCAACTCCGCTTTTCGCTCAGCCCATTGCCCGTCGCTTGAAATCCTCTTTATTTGCAGATATTCATCCAGCCCGAACGTTTGCTTGAACACTTCAACTAGAAGTCCATTGGCGTTTTTTTTGTCTCTCCACGCAGCCAGCTCATGGGCGGTTTTCTTTTTCAGACTGCGCCTGTAGAAATCAGGGACAACCTTGAGGGCTCTGGAAAGAGTCTCCATGACTTTTGCTTCGTCCTTTCTGCCGCAGTAATGGTCAGGCAGCCCCTCATAAGCAAGGCCAAAGTGCTTTTCGGCAACTTCAACAAGTGGATTTTATGAGAAAACACATATATATAGCATTTTTGGGATTTGATAGCAATAGGATCTACCAGCCATACAAGATGTGCAAGTGTGAC
>MNVF01000047.1 GCA_001871535.1 Candidatus Micrarchaeota archaeon CG1_02_49_24 | reverse complement strand
TTGGCAGAATACCCCGCCCTTCGGGCGGGGATGAATGCCAAGCGCCAACTTCACGAGAATTCAAGGACAACAGTCCTTGAGATTTTCGCTATCAAGCGAAAACTGGATTTCCGAATGAGCCTTCATACCCTGCACATTGTGCAGGGTCTCTCGCATCAGCGAGAGAGGCTCTTCGGAAAATCTGATTCGTTGGTCGTTGACGCATAGCCCTGACCGGATTTGAACCGATGTTACCGGGTTTCCTTCCCATGGGAACCCACTAGTTGGAGGGTTACCCTAAGGGAACCACAATGAGACACGAGGTCTTCGTTGCCATAGCAACGATATAGACCGAAGTGGATCTTGAGGTTCCCTGGGACCAAAGCCCGATGTCCTTGGCCGCTAGACGACAGGGCTGTTTCTATATACTAATTCAAGGGTCGTCTGTATAAAATATTAGTCTTTTTTGTTTTCCCTATTTTCTTCATACGATGAATGCTAAAGAGGATATGGACGGGCGCAAGCCACTCCCGTGCCCGCTTACGAAGTAGGCAGGGGCGTGGGGACTGCAAGTCACCACGGAGGGTTTACCAAAGGGAACTGCATAGCAAGTTCCCTGGCGCTAGACTACGGGGCTAACAGAAGGAGAGTAAGGAGAGTAAATAGTGGCATTTGCAATTTATTAGGCTTTTCTCGTTTTATCATCTTGGATATACCCTCCCAAAGCAGGCTCAGGCTCAAGGTGGATGTTCACTTCCTCGACGATAGGGCTGTCTTCGATTATCTGCACCTTCACCCTGTGGCCAAGCGCGTGCGTCTCGTCAATTGATTTTGCAGGGTCAAACCGCAGGTGGACATCCACAAACAGCCGGTTGCCGCTATATCTTGCTTTCAGTTTGTGGAAGGATGTCACCTCAGGGGATTTCCTTATCGACTTTTCAATCGCCTCGATGACTCTTCTGTCCGGTGCCATATCGAGTAGCACGCCGGCTGCCCTGCTTGAAATGTCATAGGACATGTAGAGCATGATGAGCCCCACCAGGATTGCAGCGAGCGAGTCTCCCTGGGGAATCCTGCGGCAGCCATGCCCAAGCCTGCGAGCACAGCAATGCTTCCGAGCACGTCTGAAGTGAAATGGGTGGCATCTGCCTCAAGGACCGAGCTTCCTTCCCGTATGCTTACTTCGTGGAGATATCTGCTTGTGATGATGGCAACCACCATGCTGAAGAGCATGACAGCAAGCCCTGCGCCTAGCGATTCAATTGGTGCCGCGTGGAGCAGCCTGTTTATAGCTTCATAAATCACAAAAAGGGCAGTAATGGCCAGGAGCGCGCCCTGCAATAGGCTCGAAGCGTTCCCGAATTTATGATGGCCGTAGTGGTGGGTGGTGTCGCTTGGCTCGGTGGCTTTTTTTATGCCGAGGTAGGCGAACACCGATGCCAGCAAATCCAGCCCTGAGTGCAGGGTTTCTGCCAAAATGCCGATGCTGCCTGTAAGAATGGCAACCGCTGCCTTGAGCAGGGCCATTGACAGGTTTACGCCAATCGATGCCATGGCGGCGTTCAGTTTCTCAGCCATAGCACAGATTTTCCAAAGCTAGCTTTAAATAAACAAGCAAGCTGCTGGCTGGGAGTTGGCATGGTTATCCAACGGATTAATTAATATTTTCAAACATAATTATCAATATGGCAACATTGAAAACTGCACGAAAACCGCGCGCTGTATTGCCGGTTTATTATCTGAAGATGGCGCATGGATTGGAACTCGGACAATCAAGAACCGAAATTGCGCATGATGTTGCTTCCCATTGCGGCGTAGATATATCAACTTCCTATAGATGCCTGAGGCAAGCGTTTCCTCGTGCTGTTTTGAGTGCAAGTTCTGATTTAGCTCGTGATATAAACCGGTTGCTTTGGGCTAAAAGAGAAACTTTCAAAGAGTCCCATTATGACAGGTCAAAACGGGTCGCTGCCTCCTGGAGAACTGGTGACCCTTCGCGCCATCAACGGGCAGGTGATCTGATTCGCAAGCGCAGCATTGCCTATTGGGCGCAGATTCCACCTGTGGTGCGCAGCAAAATGGTATCTGACAGAAATCGCAGTTCAACTGCAAGAACGAAAATAAGTCGTGCCGTGAGAGGGGCATGGGCAAAGTTCACTCCGGAAGAGCGCAGTGCCATATTAATTGAGAGGGTGCGGCGCCCGGAAGTCAGGCGCCAAATAAGTTCAGGCGTGAGCCTTTATTGGGCAGGGTTTACTCCTGCACAGAGAAGCGCAATGACCCCACCACACTTTAGAACCTATTGGGCGCAGTTTACCCCCTTGGAAACAAGCGCGATTTTGTCCGCCAGATTAGCCGGAGCCCGCGCTGCCAAACAAGGCTTGCTTGGGTCTGAGCTTGAGCCACCGCCTAAACCTCGCTGGGATGCGGAGCGGCTTTTATATTTGGAACGGCTGCCAGTTATCGGTATGCTGGATGCTGAGGAGGTTTCCATGTATTTTGAGGAAGTCCACAGCTTAGCTGAAACCGAGGCAAGGCGCATTACAGAAGGCTATTTTGATGAGGATGTTGCTGGCGAGGTGAATCTTGCTGTTCTTGAGGCATTGGCAAAATGGGATGGCCGTTCTGAACTTGAAAAGCTAGTCTTAGATTCTACAAGAAGGCAGTTATTTTATGTTGGTTTAGACGGAGTAAAAGCCAGACGGCTAAGGGCTGTTAGTTTGGATGCTCTTGCAGGCATTGGTTATGATGCATACGGCAATCTGGTGGAAGAGCCTCTTTTTGCAGAAATTTACAGATAAAACATATAAATAAAAATCATAATGAAGTATCATATGCCATGAAGTATTTCATTCCTGTGCTTTGTATTTTGGCAATCTTGCTTTTTTCAGGGTGTGTGCAGCCACCGGTAACTCCGCCGGTTCAACTGCCAATCACCCCCCAGTCAACCAATAACACCACACTTCCTTCAACAAACATCACGGCAAACATTACTTGCAATGACCAGTGCCTGTTCGACAAGGCAGTGGCAGGGAACAGTTCGCTGCTCTGCGCGCCAATCGCCTCTTCCAGCCCGCGCGATGAATGCTACCTGCGCTTCCTGCCTGAGGTGGATTGCGCGCTCGTTGGCTCCAATGCCTCCCGCCAGTCCTGTTATTTAGCAGCTGCAAAAACCCATCCTGAGCTCTGTGCGAAAACATCGGCCCCCGGAGAGTGCTATCTGACTGCCACAGGCTGCGCGGATACGAACTGCGTGGCGCTCAAGCTTGGCAAGCCTGAGTTTTGCACCGATGCGGTTTGCAATTACAAATTCGCAAAGGATGGCGATGGCGCATCCTGCCAGGCTCTCAACAATACGCCCCAGAAAACAGCCTGCCTTGCGCTTGCAGGGAACGGTTCCTGCCTGAACCTTACAAATGAATACTACCGCTACAAATGCCTTTGGATTTATGCAGTGCAAACCGGTGATATAGGCACCTGCCTCAAGATAAATGCGGATGCCGAATCATACTACAGCGGATGCGTCTCTGAAGTCGCCTCAACCACCAATGACCCGGGCAAGTGCAACATCCAGGACACCCAGGCAAGGAATCTCTGCTATTATAATTACGCGCTTGACAAGGGCGATGTTTATCCGTGCCGGCTTATAAATTACGAGCCGCGCCTTAACGACTGCTATTATCATACAGCCCTGAAGTACCTGAAGCCGGATATGTGCAACAATATGACCTGGGTGGACTACAGGATTACCTGCTACAGCGGTGTGATATTCAGCGGTCAGCTTTCGGAGGGGGATGCCCTTTCATGCGCAAAGGTCGATGAGGAACAATGGAAGGACAAGTGCTACCAGCGCCTTGCCATGGACAACCTGAAACAGGAATACTGCGGGTTTATCCTAAACAAGGCCGAGCGCGACGAGTGCAACAACAAGTTCTTTGCAGGCTAACAAGACGTCGGATTTATAAATAGGGTGTGGTAAAATTTAATTACAGCTGTTTACCAGACTAATTATTACTCTAGGTGTTTTTATGGGCATGTACAAATACATCACAGAATCATTGCAGACGATGTTTAAGGAGCGGGGCGACCGCTACAAGGAGCGGCTTAAGGAATGGCGCACCAAGACCGTGCAGCCAGTTGCCAAGCCGACCAACCTCTCAAGGGCGCGCTCCCTGGGCTACAAGGCCAAAGAGGGCTACAAGCTGGCAATTGTGAAGATTAAGCGGGGCAGACGCCACAGAAAGCATCCCGACGGCGGCCGCAAGCCCGGCAAAAATTACAGGTTCACCTCCCGCGACGTTTCTCTCCAGACCATTGCAGAGCTTAAGGCTGCCAAGAAATTCGGCATGGAAGCGATGAACTCCTATTTCGTAGGCAGCGATGGCATCTTCAAGTTCTTTGAAGTGATACTGCTGGACAAGTCACTCTCAGCGGCAAAGGGCCGTGTCGAGCGCGGGCTTACAAGCTCTGCAAAAAAGGGCAGGGGATTGTAACCACCGTTTCGAGTTTTGGGTTGCGAGTTCCGGGTTCCGGGTTTAGGGTTTCAAGATGTATGATATAATTAATTTTCAGCTGGCAGAAAGCATCCTTCCAAACAGCGGCTTCTCAAAAATCCTCCCGGCAAAGGACCTCGTCTTTGAAGCCAATGATTGCTCTTCAGCCCTTGGCAGGCGCGAAAAGCTTGTTTATTGCAGCAGCTATTTGGTTGATTCAGGAGCGCTCGTGCTCTTCAAGCAGAAAAAAAAATATCCTGTGATTGCGCTCAAGGATATCATAGAGACCGATTCCTTCAGGCGCGCCCATCTTTTGGCAAAAATATCATTTTTCGCAAAAACCTGCGAGAACCTGAGGCTGCCCTATGTGCTGTGCACCTATGCCGGCTCCCCGGAAACCCACCGGAGCGTGGCTGAATGCATATTGATTGCAGGCTTGCTTGGCATTGAGCCGAGGATGGCAAAAAAAGCGTTTAGCATTATAGGCGAGATTATATGAAAGCACCAGATCCGACGCGAAGGCTGAAGAAGCGCTACCTGCGTGCGCGCTACATTGGGGCCTATGATGAGCGCAAGCTTCAGGCTGAGCTTCTCGCGCTGTTCGGCGAGCTTAATTACGGAAAGCTCTATCTCAAGACAGCCAAGCACGACCATGCGCAAAAAAAGATTGTGTTCAGGTGCGAGCGCTCCAAAGCGCACGAGTTGGCAGGCGCGCTTTCACTCATAAAAAGCGTAAGGATAATTCCGGAAAGAATTTCCGGAAGCATAAAAGGCGCGACTACAAAGCCATAAAACTACCTCCGCGCGGGGACACTGCATTCTATTAATGCAGTGGGGAAGCGCGGGTTTCCTGTTCTGCAATGTATTTCTTGATTGTTTCTTCG
>MNVF01000088.1 GCA_001871535.1 Candidatus Micrarchaeota archaeon CG1_02_49_24 | reverse complement strand
CAACTTCACGAGAATTCAAGGACAACAGTCCTTGAGATTTTCGCTATCAAGCGAAAACTGGATTTCCGAATGAGCCTTCATACCCTGCACATTGTGCAGGGTCTCTCGCATCAGCGAGAGAGGCTCTTCGGAAAATCTGATCCTTTTAGCCTCCGACGGGAATTGAACCCGCGACCTCACCCTCCTAGGGAACCTGAAGAATACTCGCATTCGCAGGCTCATGCTCGTCTTCATTCTGGTGCAATTTCGCCTGCTGGCATCGATCGCCTTTGGCGAAAAGCACAGCAACCAATGGTTGCTTGTTCCTTGAGGTTCACCCTCCATTACTGAATTAGGAACCCGAAGAGTCACTGCAGCCAAACTTTTCTTCCCTAATGGGTTTTCTCTGTGAACAAAATGGCACAAATACCTTTTCTCTTCCCCGAGGGGTTCTTTTCTGTGAAAGGCACTTATACCTTCTTTCTCCGCGAACGCTCTTTCTTTTGTAAAGAAAAGAGGCTCTTACCAAGGGTGCGCTCTACCACTGAGCTACAGAGGCTTAATTACCTTCTTTCTCCGCGAACGCTCTTTCTTTTGTAAAGAAAGAGGGCTCCTGCAGAGGCTTTATCTAATAATATTAGCGTGTTTGTTTTTAAAAACGAAACCCAATAGCAAGGCATCAACTTAATCAGTCATCGTGAATTGGCAGAACCGAATGCAGCTAAGACTGCATGCGGCGCTATTGAGCCAATAGCTCAATCCGCGTACCGTGCGCTTTGCGCACGGATGAATCATGAGCTATGCTCACGAGTTTTTCGCTATCAAGCGAAATCCAATGCCAAGCCGCCATCGAGCATCCATGGGATGCGAGAGCTATTCGCCAACAGGCGAATTCAAATTCACGAGAATTTTTCGAATGAGCATATACCGTTGGCTTTGCCAACGGTTGGCTCTTCGTAAAATCTGATTCCATCTTCATTATCCCATAACCGAATAATTAATAATACTCGTCCGAGAACCCATCCCATGGGCTATCCCAAATTCAACAAATCCCATTGCCTTATATCCGCGCTCAGTTATGTGCCGATAACTCCTCTTAATTTTTTCATTTCAGTCTATTCGCTAATGACCAGAAAGAACAGCTACCCGCGTTTTCATGCGATCCAATCCATTTTGCTTAACCTGTCCATTTCATTTTTGTTCTTTATCTTGTTTGTCGGGCTGCTGGTGATCTATTATCCAGCCATTCAGGACAAGTTGTTGAATGATCCCATTGCCTGGTTCCTGGATTGGAGCGTTCTCGCCAAAAAAATATCCCAGTTTTCAGGTGTTTTTACTGCCCTTTCAGGCATTATTACCGTACTGATACTTATCCCGATTTATAGCGCCTATGTGGGCCGGGAAATCCGCATCGCAGTGATTGCTGACTGGGCAATGAAATATTGCTGAGGCATTGCTAAGGCGAAACTAGTTCGAAGAAACCAATATAATCGTTTTCTTCCTATTATTCAATTGGTGACACCATGAAAATTGATTTTATGAGCTTCCTGTCAGGAATATTTTTCTTCTATGGGCTGAACTCGCTTCTGGGGGCAATAGGCATTGGCATCAACCTGCAGAGCTTTATCGTGCCGTCTGCGTTTTCGCAATTTGCGAACATCATAGTAGGCGTAGTGTGCATATTAGTCGCCTACTTCCTGGTGAAAGGCGGCAAAAATTGATGCTATTAGGTGTGAGTTGCTGAAATGGACCCCGTATCCTTATTGTTTTTCCTATTATGCTACGTGTTCATAGGCGTATCCCTGAAATACCTGGACCTAGTCAAGCGGCCGTCTATGCTGGCAGGCGTTGCCACAACAGGCGCAGTGATAATTTTAGCCTCCCTTGCCATCGGCTGGCTCTCAGCCAGCGATGAAACTTCCTTTGCAATCATGTTTGCCATCATACTCGCCAGTGCCCTGGCAGGCAAGCTGAATACCTATGTGCTCAAGGTTGCAACTGTGGCGGCATTGCTGTTTACCATGGTGTTTTTCGCGCTCCTCGGAGGCAATGGTATTAATGCTGCCTTGTTTGCACTGCTGACAATGGCATTCTATTTCGACGAGGAGCTGCACAGCCACGCCAAATCTCCCCCGCCAATCCTCCGTGAGATTGCCGAGCACCGGGTTGTTGGGGATGCGGTGGCGGTCTACCTATGCCTGTTCGGCCTGCTGGGCTTCCTGAATCTCATAGGCCTGCTCCTGCTGGATGCAGCTTACCAGATTACCGATGCCTGGGGCCAGAGGCTAAGGAATAAAATCATAGCGCGGGCAATTGATTCATGAAAATCTTGCCAAAAGTTTCATTCGCCCTATTTGCATGCATCCTACTCCTTCAGGTTATGTTTTGCACAGCACTGCCATCCACCTCAGGCGAAACCTATCACACCAGTGTAAACGGCTATTACATTAAACTGGTTCATTTCCCCCCATATTCTCAGGTTACGGGCGATTTGATTTTAATAAGCGTTTTCAATGACACAACAAGGGCGCCTGTGGAGCTGGGCACTTTGCTTGTCAGCATAACCGGCAATGCCGGCAATGGACGTCTCCTTCTTTCAGCCGTTATGCGGTCTGCGTCAACTGTTGACCCTGAATCGCCTGAGCCCCAGAACGAGGTGGGGTTCCATTACCTATTTCCCGAATCCGGGGACTATCAGATACGGGTTATCTCCTCCCCTGAAGAAGGCAATTTTGACACCACCGTCATCCTGAACGTGAAGCGCGAGGGCTTTCTCCTGGACCGTACGCTCCTGCTCCTGCTTGCCGGGCTTTCGTTTGCCTCTGCTGTGCTGGTTTTCCTTTCAAGCAGCGCATTCATCGGCATGGGGTCCATGAAATCGCTCATGCGCTTCGCACCCTACCGCAAATTCTACGAGTTCCAGACCTATTTCCTGTGGGTGCTGGTTGCGGCTTCAATGGTGCTTGCGCTGGTCGTGCTGAAATCAGTGTTTTAAATTGAATGTATTTGCCCCCACACAGCTGAAGTTTCTGGAGAAGGTCCTTGAGAGCGGCAGCTACAGGAGCAGGAGCGAGATAGTGCGTGATTTTATACGGCGTGCTGAATTTGAATGGCAGTGGAAGAGTGCGATAGCGTTGTGCAAAAATAAAAAAATAGATGTCGATGCCGAACGGAAAAAAGTCAGCAAGAAGCTGCTGAAAAGGTTTGGGGATTAGCCAATTAATTCTTTTTTCATATTTCCAGCAAGCGTTTCTGCAATCCCTTCCAGTTTCTTCTCTTCATTTTTCACAATGTCAAGCTTTGCGCCGGTCGCAGGCGTCTTAGGCCCCAGGAAATCGCAGAATTCCTTTCCCTCAGAAGTTTCCAGCGTGCCAATCTTCCGTGCGATTTTGATTATTTCATCCTTGCCCATTGCAAGGAGCGGCCGCGCCACAGGCATGCTCACCGCCTCGGTTATCACCTCAAGGTTCTTGAGCGTCTGGCTGGCAACCTGCCCTATTGATTCGCCGGTTATAAGGAATTCCATCCCTTCCCTGCGCGCAATAAGCTCGGCAGTCCTCAGCATCAGCCTTTTGGTAAAAATGAAATAGTACTTATGGTATGCCTTTTCCACCACCTGGGCAAATGCCTTGCTCGCATCAACCGTATAAATTGTTTTTATGCCCAAGTGCCTGGCAAGCGTGCGCGCTTTGGCAAGCGATTCGGTGCCGGTGAATTCAGCCGTGTAGAAATGAATGGCGGCGATTTCCATTTTTCGCATCATGAGCCAGCCAGCCACTGGGCTGTCAATGCCGCCGCTCAAAAGAAGTAGGCCAATCATGTCTTAACCTGTCATAAATATCTTAACTGGTCTTGATGTCCTAAATGGTCTTACTGTCTTCCTGTCCTACGGTCTTGTCTTCACCGTATGCTCGTTTCAATCAGTTTCGAGAATTTCGTGTAAAGGTCAGCAAGCACCTTATCATTCCTTGCCTCGCAGGTCAGCCTTATGACATGCTCAGTTCCCGATGGCCTCACGAGCACGAATGCGTTTTCAGTGTCCACCCTTAGGCCGTCAGTCTCATTCAATTCGCCACCGGCAGGCAGCTCGGCTTTTATTTTCTCCATCACTTCCTGCCTGCTTTTTTTTGCCGCTGCCAGGGAGAATTTCTCCCGCTTTATCGGATATTCCTTGTATTTTTTCTTGCGCGATGAAAGCTTCTCCTCAGCATCCATTTCCGCGAGCAGCAGTGCCACTGCGATGCCATCTGCGCCATGGTGAAGCTCTGGGAATATGTATTCGCCGCAGGGCTCTCCTCCGAATAGGGCCTGCTTCTGCTTCACCAGCCTGCCCAGGGTGCCGCTGCCGACCTTTGAGATTAGCAGCTTGCCATTGTTTTTCTCCACGACCTCTCTCAGTGTCAGGCCGGATTCAACGGTTGATATAACCGTCTTGTTCCTGCTTCCCTGCATCAGGTAATCCGCGACCATGGCCAGCTGTCTGTCAAGCCCCAGGTATTCCCCGGTGTCATCCACTGCCACGCATCTGTCCGCATCGCCGTCGTGAGCAAGTGCCACTGCGCCTTCGGCCCGGGCTATTTTCATGGTGACTTCCAGGTTCTCTTGGCCGGGCTCTGAGCCGCGGCTGAACCAGCCGTTGCAGTTGAGCGAGATTACAGTTGCCCCTGCCTCCCTAAGCAGGTTTGGGGTGATTACAGAACCGCTTCCATTGCAATCCACAACCACCTTGCATTTTTTCTTTTCCAGGCTGGCGTGCTCAATTTTTTCGAGTATCCTTTCAATGTGCTCGCTGGTTGCGGTGCCGTAGGGCTGCACAGAGCCAACCTTCTCCCAATTCATCTGGGGTGCTTTTTCGTCATCCAGCATCTTCTCAATCCTTTGCTGCTCATCCTCGCTGATTTCCATGCCGTTTGAGAAAAATTTGAAGCCGTTGTAGCCTTCCGGGTTGTGGGAGGCGGTTATCACTATCCCCTGGGCCTGCAATTTCTTGGTGGCAATGCAAAGTGTTGGCGTGGGTGCTATGCCCATGTCAAGCACGGTGTTATTGTGGGCAAGCAGCCCTGACTGGAGGGCCATTTTGAGCATCCTGCCGCTCGGCCGTATGTCGGTTGTTATGATTACCCTGGAATCAGTGAACGAGCCTCCGAGGGCTATTGCCAATTCGTTGGTTATGGTTTCGCCCACCAAGCCCCTGATTCCGGCAGTCCCAAATTTCGCCATGGAGCAATTTCAGTTAAAAAGATTAAAAAATGAACACTCCAAGGGGGTTTATCGTGAAGTTGGCAGAATACCCCGCCCTTCGGGCGGGGATGAATGCCAAGCGCCAACTTCACGAGAATTCAAGGACAACAGCCCTTGAGATTTTCGGAAAGTCCAGCAGGACTTTACGAGCTATCTTCCAACTGGCAAGATTCAATCGCTATCAAGCGAAAACTGGATTTCCGAATGAGCCTTCATACCCTGCACATTGTGCAGGGTCTCTCGCATCAGCGAGAGAGGCTCTTCGGAAAATCTGATCCGCCAGG
>MNVF01000097.1 GCA_001871535.1 Candidatus Micrarchaeota archaeon CG1_02_49_24 | reverse complement strand
CCTTGAGATTTTCGCTATCAAGCGAAAACTGGATTTGCGAATGAGCCACCGAATGCAGCGTTGCTGCATGCGGCGCTATTGAGCCATCAGGCTCAATCTGTGTACCGCCTGCTTCGCAGGCGGTTGAATCGACCTGCGGGTCGATAGAATGCTGCTGTTGCAGCATAGCTCGCCGACTGTTGTCGCCGGTTGAATCGACCTGCGGGTCGATAGAATGCTGCTGTTGCAGCATAGCTCGCCGACTGTTGTCGCCGATTGAATCGACCTGCTGGTCGATAGCTCGACGCCTGTTGGCATCGATCGCCTGCTGGCATTTCTCCTGTTGGAGAAATTCTCGACGGCTGCTGTCATCGATAGCTCTCGCATGCTGATACATGCTCTATGGCTCTTCGCAAAATCTGATATTACATTCATATTACATTCAGCGCGTATTTCACGAATAGCGCCACGAACAGTATGGCAATCGTGTTCAGTATCTTTATCATGGGGTTGAGCGCAGGCCCTGAAGTGTCCTTCAGCGGGTCGCCCACCGTGTCTCCCACTACCGCAGCCTTGTGCTGGTCGCTGCCCTTCCTGCCTGACTGCTCAATGAGTTTTTTGCCATTGTCCCAGGCGCCGCCTGCGTTTGACATGAACACAGCCAGTGCCTGTGCCGAAACCAGCGAGCCTGCCAGCAGGCCGATCACTCCATCCACACCAAGCACAAAGCCGATAATCAGCGGCGTGCCCACTGCAATCATGCCAGGCACTGCCAGCTCCCTTAGCGCTACCTGCGTTGATATGTCAACACACCGTGCATAATCCGGCTTCTGGGTGCCCAGCATGATGCCAGGCATCTCGCGGAACTGCCTTCTCACTTCCTCAATGATGCTGCCAGCGGCCTTGCCTACCGCTTTCATGGAATAGGCAGAAAATATGAACGGCAGCACGCCGCCTATGAACAGGCCGATGAGCACATCAGGCTTTAGGATGCTTATCACTGGCAGGCCAGCTTTGTCTATGGCAAATCCCTCCAGCCCTGCTGCCGTTGCCGCAACATTCACTTCATTGGCAAATGCCAGCATCAATGCCAGCGCAGCAAGCCCAGCAGATGCAATGGCGAACCCCTTTGTGGTTGCCTTTGTCGTGTTGCCTACGGCATCCAGCTTGTCTGTGATTTTCCTAACTCCTTCATCCAATCCGGCCATTTCGGCAATGCCTCCGGCATTGTCGCTGACAGGACCGAATGTATCCACAGCCACTATTATTGCAGTGAGCGAAAGCAGGCTCATGGCAGCCACCGTCACTCCATAGATTCCTCCAAGCGCATAGGAGAGCAGGATGCCCAGTGCAATCACCAGGATGAACGGCGCAGTGCTCTCAAGCCCCACTGCAAGCCCTGCAATGATATTTGTCCCTGCCCCGGTTTTCGCAGCCTCTGCAATATCCTGGACAGGCCTGTGCTGGGTTGAGGTGAAATAGTCTGTGATGTACATGATGGCAACTGCCACCACCAGCCCAATCGCCGAAGAGGCAAATATGCCAAACGCCTCACCGACTGGGAAGAGCTGGCCTGTGATGAAATAGAAAAGCACTGCTGATATCAGTGCAGTCACCAGTATTCCATTGTTCAGCGCAGTGAGGGGATTGCCGTCTTCCTTTGTCTTCACCGCAAACATCCCAAGGATGCTCGCCGCCACAGCGCCGCCGGCAATCACAAACGGGAACACCACCCCCACTGCCCCTTTCAGGATGTAGCCGAGCAGGAGCGTGCCTATAATTGTCACCACATATGATTCGAACAGGTCGGCGCCCATGCCTGCGCAGTCACCCACATTGTCGCCCACATTGTCGGCAATGACCGCCGGGTTGCGCGGGTCGTCCTCAGGTATGCCGGATTCCACTTTTCCAACTAGGTCAGCGCCCACATCAGCGCCTTTTGTGTAGATGCCGCCGCCTACCCTTGCGAACATGGCAATCAGGCTCGCGCCAAAGCCCATCCCAGTAAGCATCTGAAGCAGGCTGGCCATTTTGTCAGCGCCTGCGGCAAACACCCCGATTGAAATGAGCCAGCCAAAGCCGAAGTAAAGCACGGAAATTCCAATGAGCCCTAGGCCCACCACTGCAAACCCCATGACAGCACCTGCCTTGAACGCGGCATCAAGCGAATGCTGCAATCCCTTCCTGGCAGCTTCGGCGGTCCTTACATTTGCAAGGGTTGTGACGCTCATTCCGATATAGCCTGCGATGGCTGAGCAGATGGCGCCCACTGCAAACGAGAGTGTAATGGCAAGCCAGAGCTTATCCACAAAAATGCCGAGAATGGCAAACACTGCTATGATTATGCCTGCAAAGAGCGCAATGGTTTTGTTTTGCCTGTTGAGATAGGCCATTGCGCCCTCCTTGATGGCAGAGGCAATCTCCTGCATCTTCTCATTGCCGGCAGGGAGCTTTTTCAGCGCAAAAAACAGGTAAAGTGAGACCGCAATGCTGATTATGCCAGCGGCAGGCGCTATATATATTAGATTCTGAAGCGCGATTGCATCCATAAAATTCACCCACAAAACTGTTTACTGAAAAGTCAACCATTCTATTTGTCAACGTGGGTTTAAAAAGTTTGTATATTTCGCGGCTTTGCAGTCTATCTGCATTCGCCGGGTATGCTGTCCAAGTAGGCATCCAGCGCATCAACCCTGTCTTGGAGATTGCCAATGATTTTCGTGCCGTTCTGGTTCGGCTCCCCGTAGTAAATCACCAGCACCACCGGCCTAATCTCACTGCCGCTTGCCATGAGCATCTTGCTCGGCTCAGCCGGATGCTTCCCAGAACTGAAGAATTGGAGCTGCTGCCCGCTGTTTGCGCAGTATTCCTTGTCAAGCTTGATGCAGCTCTCGCTGAGCGAGAGCCCCACTGATGTGAAGAGGTATGCCCAGGTCACGCCGCGCGCATGCAGGTGGACTAGGTTGCTGTTTCCGTTCTCCAACTCAACGTATTTGTTTAGGGTTTTGCCCCCTTTTGAGAATGCACTCGGCGGGAATTGGTATTCAGTGCCGTTTATTGAAATGAACAGGTAGGCGTGCTCCTGAATATCTCCTGAGAAGAATGCCTCATCATAGCTGAAGCCCGAGGAATAGAGCGCATGGAAAAATGGCAGGAAAAATACAATTACCGCAAGCGCAAACAGGCCGTATTTCAGCCTGCTGTCCAATGTCTCATGGTAAAATACGAGCCCCAGCCCCAGGAGCGCGGCAATGGCAGAAGTGGCGAACAGGAACCTGGGATTCCATTTCAAGTCCTCCACGCCTGTTCCGCAGGTGCCAGGGCCGTCTGCAAGAACAGGAAGCACAAAGGAAACCGCAAGCAAAATACAAAGTATAGCGTAAACATCAATTTTCATACATACCTTTAGGCGGGTAGGGTTAAAAACATTTATTGCAAACAACTTCCCATGGGCAAAAAGCTTCTTGCGGTCTACATTGCAGTTTCACTGCTGCTTCTCGCTGCATTGGTGTTCTATTTTGGCGCAGACAGGGTGCTCTCCAGCCTTCAGTCCGTCAACCCTATATATTATCTCTTGTTTGCCCTCCTGCTCGTAATAATCAACCTGTTTATGGCCATTAGAATCAAATACGTGCTTGGCGAGATGGATGCTGACCTTGACCTTATTGATGCGCTCAAGGCGCATATGGGCGGCATGCTCGCCTCTGATTTTACTCCTGCGCGCAGCGGCTATTTTGCCACAGCGGCATTTCTTTCGCTTTTCAAAATAGAGGGTGAAAAGGCGCTCCTTGCCATATTTGCGCCCCAGATGTTCAACTTCCTCATGAAAGTGGTATTCAGCGTCCTTGCAATCATGCTTTTCGCCCAGCAGCTGAATCTTTCCGGCAACTGGCTTGTCTATGTGGGCATAGCGGTCGTGTTTGTTTTTGTTGTCACTGGGTTCCTGGTGATTTTCTCAAAGCGCTTCCTTGCGCTATTTTCATTCTCTGAAAAAATCCCGTTTGCAGGAAAATTTTATGCTATATTCGTGAAGATGCAGGAGCACTCGGATGTGGTGCGCGAGCTTGCAGCGATTCTGGTAGGGTTTGAGCTGTGGTTCATTCTGCTGAAGGGCATTGCCTGGTATCTCTTGGGCCAGGCGCTTGGCATCACCCTCTCGGTGCCCAATGAGTTCGTATTCTATTTCTTCCTGCAGGCGCTGGTCATCTTGTTTGATTTCATGCCGACCCCGACCATTGCAGGCGCAGGCGTCACTGAAGGCGCACTCGTGGTAATCCTTGCACTGTTCGGCGTGGATACTGGCATGGCCATAACCTTCGGAATTCTCCTCAGGTTCACTGGCATAACCATTGATGCGGTTGGCTCGCTGCCTGTAATGAAAAATGTGATTGGGTATATAGGCTAGGTGTATATGGATAAAAAAATCAAGGAAAAAAATGAAATCGAAAATAAAAAAGTAGAAAAATATAAAAATTAAGGATAAAGGGAAACAAAAACAAAATTAAAAAATAAAAGAAATTAAAAAAAAATCAAAATCTTCTTTTCATCCTCAGCATCCTGCCGTGTTCGGGAAAACCGCGCACAATGCGGCTTCAGACGTGTAGCTTGGGCCGACATATTTGCAGTCAATGGTTGACATTGGCGTGTAATACCCGCCATTGCCGAATTGCGTTGCAAGGCTGGTATCGCTGCTAAGGATAGTGTCCGCAGATGTAATGCATCCATTGAGCTGCGCACTGTCAAGCCCGGCCTTGGTTGCCATGGTCGCAAGCTGTGTCGCATTGTATGGCTGGTAATCCCCATTCACAATCTGGATGTTAGTGTTGAACTCTTCCTCATAATTTATGAGCTTGCCCTGCTTGGCAGCGCAGGCATAATACTTAAATGCCAGCATGACCTGCTCCTCCCCGTATTTTTGGATAAGGCTGCCGGAGTGGGTTGGCACAATCTTGTAGTTTATATCAACTGCGCTGCTGAACTTGTTGGCGAATGCAGTAACATAGCTGCTGGTTTGAATGCATGCAGGGCAGTAGGGGTCAAGGAAAAGGTAAACCATGGGCTTGCCAGCCGCCGAGCAGGAAGTTCCGCCGGATATTGTTTCCCAGTTTCCAGGCAAGGTCGGTCCTATTAGTTGCGTTGGTGTGTTGTTAACCTGTGCCGGTGTGCCGCCAGCGCCTGATGTTCCTGTGGTGGTTGCTGGTTTGCCTGCCGTAATACCCAGCCCAGCAAGGCCGTTCCTGATGTTATCCGCGCCTGCATAAATGGAAATGCCTATCATCAAGCTTGAGACTATTATCGCAATTGCGATCATGCTTATCCCCTGTTCGTCTGCCATCTTCTCACACTCCACATCTTTGTTATGCGATATTATTTCAATAGACTTTAAATATGCAGTATATTTTGTCAGGCGATTTTTATCGTGAATTGGCAGAACCGAATGCAGCTAAGGCTGCATGCGGCGCTATTGAGCCATCGACACAAAGTGTCGAGCTATCGCAAACAACAGTTTGCGAGATTTTCGCGCTAGCGAAAACTGATCGACCAACAGGTCGATTCAAACTGGCTCAATTTGCGTACCCTGCGCAGTGCGCAGGGTCATCGCATCAGCGTGACACTTCGGAGCGAGGTTTGCCATACGGTAATGCTGAGTGGCAAACCCGACGCCCGGGCGCCCATGAAATCGCACATGGCCCGGGTCGCTCCAAAGTGTCATGGGCTCTTCGGAAAATCTGATTTTCAATAGTTCCAATCATCAAATATATAGAAAATAGTATGCTAAGAGAAGGCTCACACTAGAATAGATATTATCGACACAGTTTTAAAAAGGTTGTGCAGCTAAAAACTACATAGAGCATTATCTTGTTAATAGTGGGTGCAACTGTTGCGTTAGCTTAACATTGACAATGTATCCCGCCAGCCAGATAGGCTGGTGGGATACATAGCTTGAACACTTTGGAGCGACCGCAGCCAAGAAGTGATGCGGTGTTGGCTGCGGCGTTGGTGTCGCCAACAAGTGGCGATACGTGCGACACTCGCTCCGAAGTGTTTATCAACATGCTCGTCGGTGAGCATGTTGACATAAGCTAAGTTGGCAATGGTTGGTGATACACATGCACGGCGATGAACGCGCGGCTAAAGAAAAAAGTGAAAAAGTGATTAAATCTGTTTCTGAACTGGTAGTGCTGGAATCCGAAGGCAGCAGCGCGCTTATTGATGCGCGCAAGGAAGGCGCAGAAATCGAGCAGGATGCCCGCGCAAAATCGGTCGAGCTCGAGAAGCAGTGGTACGAATTGTCGCCGAACTACCGGCATGAACTCCTGAGCGTCGGCCAGGAAAAGCTTCGCATCGAGTCTGAGGCAATTCTGACTGATGGCGAAAAGGGGGTTGCAAAATACAAGAGCCAGAAATTATCGGAAAACGATCTGGGCGAGCTCCTCAATTCATTGATTGAGAAATACATGAATGAACATTCCGAGGGCTAAAGCCCCTCTGAGCATGCCATCAGGCTTTAGGCGGGAGCATTCCAGCTGGGTGCGCTCTGCCAACTAAAGCCGGCGACCGCGCACCCTCGGAGTGTTTATGGGGTATGCGGGGCAGACATCCTGTGAAATTCTTAATTATCGGGAGGTCAAGAGAATTGAATGCACCAGTTGGCGCATAGCTCGAAAAGTCCTGCGGGACTTTCCGATACCACCTGCTTCACAGGCGGTTGAATCGACCTGCGGGTCGATAGAATGCTGCTGTTGCAGCATAGCTCGCCGACTGTTGTCGCCGATTGAATCGACCTGCTGGTCGATCAGTTTTCGCTAGCGCGAAAATCTCGCAAACTGTTGTTTGCGATAGCACAGGCGGTTGAATCGACCTGCGGGTCGATAGAATGCTGCTGTTGCAGCATAGCTCGCCGACTGTTGTCGCCGATTGAATCGACCTGCTGGTCGATCAGTTTTCGCTAGCGCGAAAATCTCGCAAACTGTTGTTTGCGATAGC
>MNVF01000108.1 GCA_001871535.1 Candidatus Micrarchaeota archaeon CG1_02_49_24 | reverse complement strand
GTTGGCGCTTGGCATTCATCCCCGCCCGAAGGGCGGGGTATTCTGCCAACTTCACGATAATATATGCGATGCTCGCTCCGAAGTTTCACCGCGAAGCGGGCGGTACGCAAATTGAGCCAGTTGGCTCAATAGCGCCGCATGCAGCCTTAGCTGCATTCGGTTCTGCCAATTCACGATAATTAATGTAAATTTACATATTCTTATGGGAATTTCACCCATACGAAGTTTTTTAATAAAGGAGCGACTAGATTTAGGGTTAATGCTAGTTGCTTTTATGAGGTGTAACCTATGAAAGGACGTATTATAAATTACAGGAGAGGGCTGCACACGCAGCACACAAACCAGTTCATCATCGAAGTAGAGGGCATTGAGTCCAAGGAGAAAGCTGCCACCATTTTGGGCAAGCGCGCGGTCTATACAACCACTACTGGCACGGAAATAGTAGGTTCAGTCTCCAAGGTGCACGGCGGCAAGGGTGCCGTGCTGGTGCGCTTTGCCAAGGGGCTGCCCGGCCAGGCAATCGGTGCAAGCATAAAACTAGCTTAGGCATCATTTGCAGGGATGATATCATGGAAGTTATGTTGGAAATCACCCCGCCTTCAAAGCGCGCTTCCCAGCAGCAGCTTGCCAGCGCAGTGAACAGGCTGGCCACGCTCGTGAAGAGTTCAGGGTGCGTGGATTCCATAAACATCCCTGAAATAACCGAGGAGAACCACCATGGGCAGCCGCTTTACAGGAACATTGACACTAGGGAATACGGGATATTGCTGCGGAAAGCCACTGGCAAGCGCATAATAGTGAACAGGATTTCTGTTTATATGAGCTCAGAGCCGACACTGGAGGCCTGGCTGGATGAAACCGCCGCCAAATACGGCATACACGACATTGTATTGGTAGGTGGCAATTCGCCCCTCAGGAAATACCTGGGCCCGACGGTAACCAGGGCGAATGAGCTGGCATCCAAGCGCCAGGGCCTGAACATAGGCAACATCTGCATTCCTGACAGGGCAAACGAGCTGGAGCGAATCCTTGGCAAGACCAAATCCGGGTGCAAGTTTTTCACAACCCAGATACTTCTGGAATCTGAGCCGGCCTGCAAGCTCCTTGAGGCCTATGCATCAGAATGCAAGAAGAGAAACCTGAAGCCTGCGGCATTCTACCTGAGCTTTGCTCCTGTGGCAAGCATGCTGGACATAGAGCTTTTCAAGTGGTTCGGCGTGGCATTCCCGCCAGAAACAGAGACCCGGCTGCTCAAGAGCCAGGATTTGGGGAAGGAATCCGTGCTAATTTCAAACGAGGTTTTCAGTGAGATTTTGCGCTTTGCAAATGAGCACAGCCTCGGTGTGCCGCTGCACTTGAACGTTGAGGCAATCATGATGCAGAACCTTCACCTGGCTGAAGAGATGCTTAACACAATTAAACCTAAGTAAGATGTGACCCCAATGCCTGAGAAAAACAGCGGAAAAAGAGCCTTCTCTTTTTACAAAAAAGAGAACCCTCAGGAAGAGAAAAAGTATAACCCACCATACGTTTTCCTTGAGCACACGGCAGACATCATGTACCAGGCAAGGGGCAAAAATTTCAATGAGGCGCTGGAAAATGCGGCGCGGGCATTTTTTAGCGTGATAACGGTCATTGAGAAGACAAAAAAAGACGAGTCGTTTGCGGTTGAAGTTGAAGCTGTTGACAAGGAAGAATTGGTGGTTGAGTTTCTCTCTGCGCTCCTTTCCGGGATGGAAGTGCGCGAGATAGTGCTTGCGGATGTTGCGATACACGAGATAATGGAATTCAAGGGGAAATACCTGCTGAAAGCGACTGCCTATGGCGAGAAAAGGCGGCCCAAGGATTTGGTTAAGGCAGTGACTTACCATGACCTGATTGTTGAGGAAAGCGAAACCGGTGCGATGATACAGGTCGTGCTGGATGTTTGAATTTAGGAAATCTTTTGCTTTATCAAGTCCAAAAGTTCTCCTGCCTTATCTATTGCGCCTTTTGCTTCGCTCTCCCCGACCGAGCCGCCTTCAATTTCCCCGTAAACTATTTCATGCCGCCGTATCCTATAGCGGTTGAAGAGCGCCACCAACTGCGAGGATTCGGAAGGCAGCACAGCAGCGCAAAAACCGACCACCCCCTTATGATGGGTTTCCGAATAGGCCCGGTAACCCTTCGCGGACATCATGGCCCTCCCGGCATTCAGCATTGCATTGTACGCCAATGAAAGGGCAACGTCGTTATGCCCCATTTTCAGGTTGTCTTCTGCCGCTGCTATGGCATCCCGTGAAACCCTGAGCAGCTTATCGGCGGTTTTCCTGTCAGGCTCCACCTTTTCTATTTCGCGCTTTTTCAGCATATCGCTCAAATTCACCGGCATCACCCACAAGCCAGATTTTCTTCTTATTTACCAGCGAGGAGACGAACGCGCCCCCTTCCCGCAGCTTTTTTCCCAGGTCAGCCTCGCTCCACAGGATATAATTAATTTCCCTCAGCATCTTTTTCTGCACGGCAAAGCATATACTGTCCACCTGTTCTGCCTCAACGTCCCCGGCCAGGAACAGGTCAATATCGCTTCTCTCGGTGAAGTTGCCTCCTGCAAAGCTCCCATAGATAAATGCATGGCGCAGGCCGGCCAGGCTTGAAAGTTCCTTTTTCAAAAGCGGGATAGGTCCTTCAGTTTTTATGTACAGCCCTTTCAGCTCGGCGATGAACGGGCACCGGGGATTTAATGAATAGAGCGACAGGTTCCCTTTCTCTTTCTTTGCCAGAGCGCCAAGCTTGACTAGCGAATCCAGCTCCCTTTTTGCTTCCGAGGGCGAAACGCCCGCACGCCGCGCTATCTCGCGTTGGTGCAATCCCTCGGAAAACAGCGCCACGCCCAGCACTGCGACTTCCGCGTTAGACCTGAGCAGCTTTTCCAACATGTTCTTTATTATAGAACAATTGTTCTTATAAAGTTAACGAATGGGCAGGCCAAAAACAGGGCATTTTGCATCAGCCTGCCAGCCAAGCTAGAAGCTAGAATTCTTCCTTGATTATCCTCACTTGTTCCACGCCTGAATCCATCAATTGCTGGACGAGCTCCCTCACAAAATCTGCCGAGCCGCAGAGATAGAATGTGCAATCCTTGTCTGAAACGTCAACATATTTCCGTATCATCCCCATGTTTATCCTTTCGAGCTCGCCCTTCCATTGGGCAGGTGTTTCTCGGGTGATGGAATTCACTATTTTAATGTTGTCGCCATCCAGCTCCTCCAGGCGCTTGAGAAAAGCCACTCCTGCCACCGTCCTGTTGCTGTAGAAAAGCACTGCATGCGTTTCCAGCCCGTTTGATTTGATGTATTCGAGCATGCTCATGAACGGGGTTATGCCAATGCCTGCGGCAAGAAAAACAGGTTTTTTGGTTTTCTCCTTGTCAAAGACAAAAACTCCGCTGGGGCCGAGAAATTCAATGGCATCGCCAACTTTCAATTTTGCGAACACGCCTTCAGGGAACCGGCCTACCATCTTTACGGTGATGTCAATATAGTCCTTTCTCGGTGGCGAACTGATAGAATAGGCCTTTGCAGGGGCAGGGCTTGCAGCCCCGGCGCCTGCAGCTGGGCCATTGCCAGCGAATATTGTTATAAACTGTCCGGGCTTGAATGAGAGCGGTTTCTCAAGCTTTAGCCTGAATGTTTTCACAAGCTCTGCCTGGTCGATTATCTGGAGAATGGTCGCTTTTTGCTTGATAGGGGGTGTTGACATGTATTCACCTGTTAGCCGGGGGGAGGACTCAGTTACGGGTCTCGAGTTTCGGAACTCGGAACTCGCAACTCGGAACCGCAATGGTTTCTGGTTGTGGATTTGGGGTTGGTTTTTGCCTTTAGCTGCGGCTCGGGCAGTTTTATATAGTAAACATCATTCAGGTCGCGGATAACCACCGGGTTCTCAAGCAGGGATTCGAGATTTAGATGGTAGATTCCCTTGTCCACCATGCGCACATTCTCCACATCAAGCACGATATTCTTGTTCTCTGCATCGGCGCGCTCGTTCAGCACCTGGAACTCTTCAATGTTCTGGTCAATCCACTTGATTTCGGCCGGCTCCTCTCCGTCTTTCATGAAAATAAAGACGCGCGAACCGCAGCCGCACCCTTTCTCAAACTCGCAGAAGTTCTCTATTTTCTTGTTACACCTGACACAAAGATGCACACACACACCTGGCTATTTTGTTTTCCAATTGATTTTTTCCGGATTCTGCTTTATTTCCTTAACAAGCTTTGCAGGCCCGATGACGGTCAGGCCACGGCGCTCGCCCAGCATTTCGAATATCGTTTCCTTAATCCCCTTGCTCTTCCGCAGGGTGGAAATTTCAATGCCGGAAAACTTGCTGTCAATCTTGTCCATGGTCTTTGAAATGAGCGTCTTTTCTGATTCGCTGTCAAGGGGCTGCTCCAGCACCACAATCTTGCCGTCTTCGATTGAACTGAGGATATATTCTAGGGCATTGCCTTCCTTGGCAAGCGCGTCTTTAGAGATGAATTCAATTTCCATTGCAGGCACCTAACAGTCTTCACGTCTTCCTTATTGGTCTTCCAAACACCTGACCGAACTGTCCGGGGTTTTGGGTTAACCGCTGATATCAAATTTAACTTACCTTTTTGCCAATCATGTCATAAAGCGCATTCACATTTTGGCCTGTGAGGGCAGATATGCCAATCACTTCGAATTGGGGGAACGCCTCTTTGATTTTCGCAGGGTTCGAGTTTTTCATGTCGATTTTGTTGGCTGCGACTATCACCGGTATGTTGCGCGCCTCAAAATTGCCTATGATTGTAAGGTTCACCTGGGTATAGGGATCTTCGGTTGAATCCATGACAAGGATTGCCGCATCCACGGTGTCCATCCATTTCACTGCCTCGATTATGCCCTTGGTGGCCTCGCTGGCGCGCTTCTGGGCCTTGCCCTTGGCAATGCCAAATTGCAGGAAATCATGATAGTCCACCTTGGTGGCAATGCCTGGCATGTCAAGCAGGTTAAGGGTCAAAAGCTTGCCATCCACCTGAAGGGTAAGCTTCTCCTTTTTCAGCACTTCCCTGGTCTCGTGGGGCACTTCAGAAACCTTGCTGAGGATTTCGCCTGAGAAATCCTTGCAAATCTTATTGGCAAGGGTAGACTTGCCCACATTCGGCGAGCCATAAATGCCAAGGTTGAAATCCTTTTTCTTCTTGAACAACCCACCGAACCAGGTCAAAAAGCCATCGAATAAACCCACTGTAATCCCCCGTGCATTGTTAATTGGTCGAAAATGTATTACAACATTATTATTTTTAAATAAATCATAATTATTGGGCTTCGGGAGCGCCCAAGCTACCAGCTATATATATAAAAGAAAAGTGTCTAATTATATTGCGGTGTGGGGATGATTGGAACAACTCAAAATTCACGGCAATATTTATGGCTGTATACACATGTGTTACTATTAACTCTCTCAGTTCTCTTGCTGGCTGGCACCATTTTTGCTAGCTTTGCGTTCAACGAGACGCTCAGCTCAGCCAACACCATCACAACCGAGGGCTATATCCAGATAGAAAAGAACGTCACTATCCAGGATATAGGCCAATTCGACACCATCGGCATAACATTTGCGCGCGCATGGAATAAGACTGGCACCCACCTTCAGATAAGGCTTATCAACACAGGGCCTGTGCTTTTGACAGATGTCAATGTGCATCAGTCAATGGCGACAGCCGTGCCCATAAACTACATCAATCCTGAAGCAGACCGCGGCAGTGATTACCTCAATTGGGAAATTACCAAGATGAAACGCAGCGAATCATTCACACTGAACCTCTCGGCCAATGGAAGCGTCCAGTTTTCTGAAAAACCAGTCATCACCTACACACCTTCAGACATACAGGTTTCTGTGAAGAGCGAAGTTTCACGGCTCGAGCCTGTGCAGATAACACTCATTGCAGGCAACCAGCCGCTCGCAGGCATAAACGTCATGGTCTTCGGGCCCAATGGCAATGAACATAGCTATGTTACCGACGATAACGGCATTATCATATTCGTGCCCCTGGGAGTGGGCAATTACACCTACAAATTCACCGGAATAGAGATGAACTGGCCCGCATTAAATACCGAAGTTTTTCCCTCAAAGTCAGACATTGCCGCCGCTGCCGCTCCGCCACCCGGCAACAACACCGGCAATGAGACGTTCGGCCTGCTGATGGCGGCTGCCGGGGGCATCGGCCTGCTGGCGCTCATTCTCTTTGCAGCGCTTATAATAGTCAGCACCCGCGAAGGAGATGGCCCAAAGAAGCTCACCCATGATATGGGCAAATTCGAGAAAACTGCCATTGACATCGTACCTATCAAATCAGAGCCGCAGAAAGTAATTGACATCGAGCTTGGAAAAGAAAAAGAGAGAATGCGGGATTACCTCAAGAGCGCCAAAACCGCAAAGCCCGTAGATGATGTGCCTGACGAATCATCCGGGCTTATCAAGAAGCGCAAGGAGAAGATGGGTGTTCTGCCTCAGGAGGATTATGCGCCAAAAGAGCAGTCAACATTTGCCACATCAGCACGGTGGAGCGAATCCGCAGAACCGAATCCTGAGTTTGAGGCAGAGGAGATTGGGCTTGCAGCAGCAGAAATACTTGCGCAGAGAGAGAAGGAAGCCGAAGCCCAGGCCAGTGGGGAAAATGAAAAAAGATTGGCGGCTGCGGGCAAGAAACTGCAGCAAACATTAGACGGGAGCATGCCGCCCATGATGATTAACACCCCGCCGGCACCGATTTACCGTGCGTCTGCCCATGTAGCGCCTCCAAAAGCACCAGCGCCGGTGCGCAAACGCAAACCGGCAGCCCGTGCCCATGCAAAGCCAATTCAAAAATCAAAACCAGTGGTGCCACGCCGGCAATTGAATAAGGCCAAGACGCGGGTTGTCAAGGTTTTCAGGGAGGAGGTTGCGGATGAGAGAGCGGAGGAAAAAAAATCAATAAAGAAAAAGGCGGATACAAAGAGAAAAGAGAAAGCAAACCAGAAAGCAAAAGGAAAGGGCAGGAAATAAGTTAAATTCTTATTCCACCCTCACCACGGCACTTTTTTCAATGCAATCATATTTGCAATCTTATTCGTAGCCAGGTGCATGAAGAATGTAAGCACTGTGAGGAAGAGCACATTTTCAACCGACAGGTATTGGGTGGCGCCAGGCACCAGAAGCGCAGACAGCACAAATGCGACATAGAGGAACCCCAACTGGTCCAGGAAGAGCACATGGCTCCCCTCAGTGAACCGCATCCTCCTTTTCAGGAAACTGCCAAGCAGGTCGCCTAGCATGGCTCCAACGCCCGAGGCAATGCCGAAATAAACATAGTAAGACTGCTGGGTGAAAAACGAAATGCCAAGGAACGGATAGGCAACTGCAACCAACAGGCCGAAAGCAACCCCTGATAGGGTGCCGAAAACAGTTTTTGTCTCTCCGAAGAGGGGCTTGCCATCAGGAAGGTTCATGCCGCGGTCAAGGGGCCCGCCACCTGAGAAAATAACAGGCACTGCATTTGCAACATAGGCAGGTAAAACAAATAAGATAGAACCGGAAATATCAAGCATGGAAAGATTTGATTACCATATATATTTATTGATATTGCTGGTAATTATCTTCATATGGACAAACGCTTAAATCGCATACTGGTTCTGGGGCTTATTGGCACGGCGGTATTGGCACTAATCTTTTTTGCAGGGGCAATTGCCTATATGCTTGGACAGGGGCAATCGGCAGGTCTTTCCATGGGCAAGAAATGCATTGCAGTCATCCACCTGGATGGCGAAATCGTATCCGACGACATCCAGCCCGGGCTGTTCGGCGAGGGCCAGCCAGGCTCTGAAACCCTGGCAGCCATGATACGCAAAGAGGGGGGGAAAGAAGATGTTGCAGCAATCCTGCTTGACATAAACTCCCCAGGTGGCGGAAGTGCAGCGACCCATGATATATATTATGCCCTAAAGAATGTCACCAAGCCAAAGGTAGCCTATATCAAGGAGATTGGGGCGTCCGGTGGATACTATTCAGCAGTGGCAACAGATTACATACTGAGCGACCCGGATGCATTGGTTGGCAGCATCGGTGCGCGCATGGAAGTTGAGGACTACACTGGCCTCATGGGCAAGGTGGGCGTGAACATCACTGAAATAAAATCAGGCAGCCACAAGGATATCGGCAGCCCATTCAAGCAGATGGGCCCGGAAGAGCAGCAAATCCTCCAATCAATAGTGGATGATAGCTTTCAGGAGTTCAGGGATGTGGTGATGGCAGAACGGGGCGACAGGCTGAACAGCCAGATGCTCGGCCAGATTTTTGACGCCCGTATCATGAACGGCAGGCAGGGGCTCAATGCAGGTCTGATTGACGGGCTCGGAACCAAGCAGGATGCCATCGACATGGCAGGGAAACTGGCTGGCCTGGAACCGGATGAATACGAGGTTTGCGATGTGGATGAGAGCGGCTCTGCCAGCTTTCTGAATCTGAAAGGCATCGCCTCGCTTGGCCCTGCGGTGGCTGCGGCAACACGTTCATCAACAACTGGCGTGTATTTTAAATAATTATTAACTGAGCTACTGCGGGAAACCGCTAACCGCCGTGATTAGAAATGGACAGGGACTCCCTCATTACCATCATCGCCATTTTGACGATAACAGCCATCGGTGCCTACCTGCTGGTTGCCTGGGCGGATCTGACGGGCGGCGAAGAGCCTGAAGAGCAACCAGTTCCTCCACTAAAACCACAGCCAACGCCAGAATGCACCGAAGGCGGGAATGTCTCCTGCACAACCTCGGACAACTGCAGCGGCTATCAGCTGTGCATCAATGACCATTTCACGAGCTGCATGAGACAGCTGGAGGTGTGCCTGCCTGGCTCGAAACACTGGTGCACAATAACCGGATGCGCCCAGGGGTATATGTATTGCGACAGGTGCGGCTCTGGCTACGGCGAATGCTTCACAAAACCCTGCACCCAGGGGGCAAATGGCACCAACAGCACCTGCCTAATAGAGGGGTTGCAATAGAAGGGTTGAAGAGCTAGTAAATGATTATAAAAATATCTGACAGTAATAACATCAAGCATAACAGCACAATGGTGGGTATTTGGGGTCGAAAAAAACATGAAAGGCATGATTATTTCCATAGACGCCATAACCGCACTCTCAATAGTTGTGCTCGTTTTTTCCACGTTTTATCTTACAGTAGCTGCCACCAATACCCATGTGGCTGCCCTGAAATATGCCCACCTTATGGCTGCTGACACGCTTACCCAGATAGATACTGTGACCTGTGCAGAGGCAGAATCTGCCAGCGGCAATGACATTTCGGGCATTTGCCAGTCACCCTGGGACCAGAGCTCCCTGCTTTCTGAGATTGCACGCCGCAACTATCCGAACAACGAGGGGCTTATACTCAAAACCATTGACAGGATGATTCCTGACCAATACGGCTATTCCATAGAAGTTTATACACCCGGGCCTGCTCCAGGGACGGGCAGCTGGGCCAGCTATTTCAACTCCTCCGGGGTGAGTCCCTCCCTGCACTACGGAGTCAATGAGTACAAGCTTATGGCAAGCGCAGAAAAAGTGGTGGCAATTGACATTGAGCCCTGGAGTGCAGTCAACCCATACTGCTATTTCAGCTGCACTGGGGATGCTGACAACAACAAGTGCGCCTATCCCTGCACTGAGGACATCGTCAGCACGCTCAACATAGGCAGCCATAAAGTGGCACTTGTGAGGCTCAGCGTTTACATTTGATATGGGGTTCATGCCAATGGAAGGAAAGAAAAATACGCAAAAAAGGAAACGCGGCTTCATTTTCACGGCAGGGGTGGTGCTAATCATAACATTCATGATAGGCGCCATCTCGCTCTGGCTTGCTGACGCCAAGGCCAGCGACCAGCTTGAGCCTGAGGATGCAAGGCTCCTGTTTTTTTCCAGCATAGTGGAAAGGGTGGACCTGGGCTCGCTCTACAACGTGTTCAACCGCTCCTCATATTATGCCATGTACAGGGTCAACAGCCATGCCGCTGAGAATCCGCTGCCCAGCGAGGAGACTGCATTGAACGCCATGGCAAACCTTACATTGATGGGAAGTGCCAAGGATTCCTCCGGGGCCGCAATAGTCTCAGACTATTCACAGGATGAAATGGATACCTACACGCTCGCAGGCTATTTCGCCCTCCTCAACCGGACCATCGCCACCAGGGGCTATCTGCTTCAATGGAATTCCTCGGGCTACACCATCAGGCTCGTTTCGCCCTACCTGCTGGAGCACACAATCAACCTCAGCGTCTTGATATATGACAGCGACGGAAACCTGCTGCTTTCGCGCGATGTGAAGAACATGGCAATCAACCAGAGCATCATTGGGTTTGAGGACCCGCTGCTAGACAGGATGCTGGGCATAACAAAGCAGATTTTCCCGCCGCCTGCAGGCGCAGGCATCAGCGGGCCGGAAGACCTGAGGCCCAGGGTTCTCAATGAGGATAAGGGCATACGGGGCAAGGGCTGGTACTATGGCGAGGCGAAATTGCTTAACACATTGCCAGCTAACAGCACCCAATGGAAGGATATGATTATTGTCATACCCCACCTCTCAAACATCACTTCAACGCCCCAGCCGTGCGTGGTGGACACCACCTCGCCTTTTCTAAATCCCAAATGCGTGACCCTGGCTGATATCCTGGCTCCTGACGTATTTGGCGCAATCATACTAGAGAGTGACCCCAACCTGACGATAGGAGCCACTGAAACAAAGGGTTCCTGCACATACACAGTAGTCACTGAAACAGGCGAATGCCTTGACTGCCTCAGCTACCATGCGGTAGACCCGGCCCATCCGAAAGACCTTTCTCCCTGCAGCCCTGAAAAAGAAAAGGTAGTTTCCAACAGCGTGGCAGCGCCGTTCATTGCAGGGGCAGGGGCCTACAAGCTAAACACCCCATACAAGTACTATTTCAGCTTCTCGGATGACCTTTTGAGCGTAAACCGCATAGATGGCGGCGAGCCGAGAAGCTATGCGCTTATTGACAATTCCGAAGAGGTGAATGAAATCGGCGGCTACCACTACGAGCTTGACATTGAACCCTTACGGGATTCCATGGTGTGCAGCTATTTTGTCAGCTCCTCTTCAGCGCCAAATTACCTCCAGCGGCTTATCGCAGTCCCGCCCACACCTTTCCCTGCCAGTGGAAACGCCAATGGGATTGAAACATTCCTTGTCGGCAAATATGTGTCTGACACGGAAAACCCTATCGGAGCAGGAGGAGGCAACCTATACTCAAAGCTTGACAGGGAATTCCTAACCTCATACGTTAACAATGAAGCAGGCGACCATGCCCATAAGGTCAAGGGCATGCCAGGCTGCAAAAATAAGGTGATGTGCACGGAATCGCGCACAGCACTGCAACCTGTTGGCATATTTGCCTTGAAATCAGGGAGCGGCGGCGCCTACACACAATATGTTGACGCAAGCGGGCCCATCGACGAATTGAGCCTGCTCTGCCCTGACAGCAGTGGCAAGTCCGTGCTCGGCATGAAAAGGCAGTCAGTATGTGAGTAAAAAATAATGATATGGTGCAAGAGATGCAAGAGAAAAAACTGAAACTCAAATCTGCAATGAGGATCACTCACAGTCGCCATGGCCAGGCAGCAATAGAAGGGCTGGTGATATTAGCATTTATCATGATTATCTTCATACCTGTGATGTTCATAGGCATATCCTCAATAACCACTGAGAACGAGAAGATATCCATCGCCCAGGCAAAATCATCCCTGCGCACGATGACAGGCACTGCCGAGGAAGTTTACCTGGCGGGCAACATCTCCAGGAAAACGATTCTCGTGTATTATCCGGATAGGTTGGACACATTGAACATTTCATCCCATGAACTGAAGATGAGGCTGAACATGAGCTATGGCCAGGTGGACCTGGTGGAAACCACATTCGCCAACCTGTCCGATGGAGGCATCCAGCAGGGGTTTGGCTATCACCAGCTGAACATGAGTTACAGGAATGACGGTGGAAAGTATGTTGAAATCATTGATAAGTGAACCCACTGGGCGAAAAGGGCTGGCGCGAAAGGCGCAGGTCTCAGTTGAGGTCATAGCATACTTCGCATTCTTTGTGGCGTTCATGGCCGTGATTGCCTATTTCATAATCTCACAGCAGCAGGTTTACCAGAACAGGATTGCCAGCAATGCCATGCTTGCCCTGGCAGAAAAACTCAGCGACTACATGACGTCACTGGTCCAGAGCGACTATGCCCAAATCAACCTGCGCGCGCCGGCAATGCTCGGAGGCTATCCCTACAACATAACCTTTTCCAATAAAGGCCTGGCAGCCATAAACCTGGGAACTGAGGACAGGCAGAGCTATATGTTCTCAATCCCGACCAAAAACATAACCGACAGCAGCGGAGCGCCCGGGAGCACGATAACCGTTTTCCCATCTGCAGGCATCCTGAGGATGACCTATAACTCTACAAACTCGACACTGAGGTTCGGATAAAATGAGACAAAAACAGACTAACCGAAGGCATCGGCATAGGAGTGACAGGAGGGGACAGTATTTCTCCATGGACGCCATCCTGGGCGCACTCATATTCTCAGTGGCTGTGAGCATCATATTCTTCCATTACAGCGCATTTTCCAACCTGCCGGCAGGCGGAGGCAAGGATGCCATGCTCCAGAACGGCCTGAGGGCAAGCAGCATGCTCATGTCAAAGGGCGATGACCTTTCAGCCATAACCAGCACCACCTATGGTACCATATCAAAGCTGGGGTTTGGCGCACCAACTGGCGGCAACGACCACAGTCTATCGCTCAAGCAGGCAGGTGAGCTCAGGAGGATAATCGGCTATAGCGGGGACGGCACCCTCAACAGCGGCGCATATGCAGCACTCCGCTCCCGCCTGATGATAGACGGATATTACGAATACATGATAAAGATTGAGCGGCTCAACAGCCCATTAGACATTAGCATGGGAAAATCCTTATCCTCAGGAAGCGGCATCTCTGACAACATAGCTGTTGTAAAGAGGCAGGTGGTGCTCTTCAATGACACCACGGGCATGAACTCGCTGGGAACTATTTCTGTGTATATTTGGAACTGAATTGACATTCACTGCTTTCTGGTTACTGTTGTCAATGTCTGCGCTGTTGTAAGCTCCAGCGACACTATCTTTGAGCCCAGGGATGTCTTGGACACGCCGATGGCTGCCATTGCCTTTGCAATCAGGGTGTCGTTGTGGGTTATGACCACGAACTGGCTTCGCTCTGCGAGCTGCACCAGCAATTCGGCAAACCGCTTGCTGTTTTCCTTATCCAGGGCAGCATCTCCCTCGTCGATTATGTAGAATGGCGATGGCTTCACCAGTTGGATTGAGAATATCAAAAGCAGTGCCATGAGCGCCTTTTCCCCGCCAGAGAACATCTCCACCATCCGTTCCTTGCCGTCTGGCTGCACCACCTTTATCTGGAGCCCGCTCTCAAAGGGCCTCATGGGCTTGTCAAGCATCAGGTGGCACTTGTCGCTGAATATCCTGGTGCAGAGTTCCTGGAACTTGTCGTTTATTGCCATGAATGCGTTCATGAATATGTCGTATTTCTTCTCATCGATTTCCTGTATCATTGCAAGCACCGCGCTCTTTTCGCTTGCCAGCTTGTCTATCTTCTCCCTTATTTCCACAACGCTTTTTGCCTTCTCATCATAAAGCTGGGGCGCCTTGGGGTTGACTTGCCCCAATGCGTTCATTTCAGTCTCGCATTGCTTGAGGATGGCACTGAGCTCTTCTTTGCTCCCTTCAATCTCCTCAAACTCGGTAATGCCCTGCAACTCGGTCTTCATGTCCACAAGGCGGGTCTCGCAGGAGGCGCGGGCTATGCTTAACTCTGTCTGCTTCTTTGAGAGAAGCTCACGCTCATACCTGAACTTGCCAAGCTTTACGCCATGAAGGGTGAGTGTTGCCTCCAGCTCTTTGTTCTGCTGGAAGAGCTTGTCCATGTCCTTTCGGGTTTCTGAAAGCTTCTCTTCAAGCTGGGCAGCCTCGCTGAGCCAGGTTTCCTTGTCCTTTTCGAGCTTCTTCATTGCTTCTAATGCCTTTGCCCTGGCATTCTTCATGCTATTTTGCTCTGCGCGGTTGAACTTCAGTGCCTCATTCAAGTGCGCCAGGTCATTCTCAAGGACTTTTACCCTGGTGCCCAGCTCGTTGAACTGGGCGACTATGCCCTCGTCCAGCTTCTTCTGCTCGTCAAGCTTGCCGATGCTCCCGTTGCACTCCTCAAGCTCACTGGTGATTTTTGCGAGATGGGCCGTTGATTCGGAAATGCGCTTCCTGAGCGCAGCCGCCTCATCTGCCTTGCCCATTATTGAGTCAATCTCAATCTCCATGGATTTCATGCGCACTTCGGCGGTAATCTTTGCCTTGCGGAGCCTGCCCATCTCCATCCTGATGTGCTCAAGGGCTGCATAGGCGTCAGTGCGCTCCTTTTGCAGCTGCTTTTCCTCTTCTGCAAGCTTGCCTGCATCGGCAAATTTCATGGCACCCCTGGTGGTGCCTCCTGTAATGAACCCGCGCTCGTAAAGCTCGCCCTGCAGTGTTACCATCCTGTGCTTGCCGAAGTTCTGCTTGGCAGTGGCTGCATCCACAAGCAAAGTGTCCCCGAAAACAAGCTCCATTGCCTTCTGATATTTCTTCTCGAAACTGATAAGGTCAATAAGCTTCCTGGAGCCCTTAAGCTCTGGGTTGAGGCCGCTTCCGCCGCTGGCGCCTGCCCTTGAGCTGATATCGGAAAGCGGAATGAACGTGACCCGCCCGGTGCACCTTTTCTTGATTGTCCCAATCGTTTCCTGGGCTGTATCGACATCGTCAACCACGATATAATTCAACCGGTTGCCCAGGGCTGCATCTATGGCATTCAGGTAATTGCCCTCGAACTCTATCAATTCGGCAATCCGTCCGTATATGCCATTGTTGGATTGCTTCAACTCATCAATAACCTTGAAAACTTCAGGATAGGAGGCATTGGCCAGCTTTTCCCTTATGCTGAGCATCTTCTTCTCAATCTCTGGGATTTGCTTTGCATATTCCCGTTCCTGCCTGAACATGTCATCCAGCTGCTTGTCAACATCAATTATATCGCGCTTCATGCCCTCGAATTCCTTCCTCTTGCCCTCATGCCCGCCTGCCCCTGAGCCCTCGAGCGCTTCCCCGCCCCTGGAAATTATCTCCTCGTGCCTGCCCTTGTCCACTTCAAGGGCTATCTTGCGGTCAATGAGCAACTTGGCTGCTTCGCCAGAGGCTCCGCGCATCGTTAGCTTGAGCTGCTCGAACTTTGCCCTGGTAGAAGAATAGTCAGCGCCTGCCTGTGCTGCCTGGACATCAAGCTCAGTGCCTGCCCCGGTGAGCGATTTTATCCTGGCGTCAAGCTCTGTGAGCTCCTTTTCCTTCTCTGCCAGGAGCACGCCGCAGGTCTCTGCCCTGCTCCGCATTTCGCCCAGCTGCCTGGCATCCTTATCCCTGAGGCTCCAGGCGTTGAGCTTGTCCACAAGCTTGGTTTTTTCTGCCTCAAGGCCCTTGATTATTTCCTCTATGTCGGCAATTTCCTTCTTTGCCTCGCCATCGGCCTGCTGCAGCTTTGCCAGCTCGGTGCAGTTTTTCTCGAAATTCGTCTCCAAAACAGTGACTTCGCGCTTGAGCAGCGTTGCGCGCGCATCCTTCATGCGCTTTGAAAATTCAAGGTAGCGCTCGGCGGCAATCTTTTCCTTTTCCAGTTCCTTGAGGTAGCCTTCCCGCTCGCCGAGAAGGACATTGGCTTCGCTTATCTTCTGCTCCACCTTGGCAAGCTCGCCCATTGCCTCCTCTTTTTTCTTCTCGTATTCTGCAATGCCTGCGACCTCTTCAATCAGCTCCCTGCGCTCCCTGGCATTCATGTCAATGAGCCGCTGCACCTTGCCCTGCGCGATTACGTTGTGGGCGCCGAGCGTGAAGCCGTGCTTGGCGAGAAGGTCGCGCACCTGGCTGCGGGTGGTACGGTCGCCATTGTAGCGGTAGAGCATTTTGCCATCCTCGCGGATGGCGCGGCGGATTTCAATTGTTTCAATAAGCTTGCCCTCACTGTCTTCCACCGACAAATAGACAGTGACGCTGGCCTTGCTGGAATTGATGTTGATGAGGTCCCTGATTTTCCTGGCGCGGATGGAGCGCAGGCTCATCTCGCCGAAAACGAACCTGAGAGCATCGGCAATATTGCTCTTGCCGCTGCCGTTGGGGCCTGCGATGGCCATGTAGTTGCAGTTGAAATGGATGTCAACCTTCTTGAAGGACTTGAATCCGCGCAAGACTAGCTTGGTTATACGTAACATTGCTGTTATTCCCCCTAAATGGTCTTGAGGTCTGTGTTTTGCCTTTGGCAAAACGGTCTTAACTGGTCTTAATGTCCTAAGGTCTAAAGTTTAAGGTCCAGCATCCATAAACTTTGAACTTTAGACATTCTTACGGATGCAATAATTTAAACGGTTACTCTCTCTTTTCTATCCTTTGGAATACCATCTTTCGTATTGCTTATGGTTGCCAACGAAATGTATCTTCCGCGTATTTGAAGGGCTATCCTCGATATACGCAATTCGGTAGCCGCCAACTTCTTCAATAAGGTATCTTGACGAATGCAACCCCCGTCCTATTATAGGCGACTTCAGTTGTTCGAATTTTTTAAGAATCCTTTCTTGAATTGCCTTGTCAAAATGCCTGAAATGTTCGTCCCATCCTGGTTTAAACAGAAGTTTCCACTCGGCAATGCCCACGTGCTCACCTATATTTGGAAAGCGCCTCCTTTTCGGAGAGGTATTTCTTCCCATGCGCATTCATTTCCTCTTCCTCTTTCTTGAGCTTTTTTGCAGCCAGCGCTTCTTCTATGTCCTTCACAAGGCCGTATTCTTTGTTGAGCGAGAAAATTCCCATCCTCAGTGCGTCTGTTTTAGAGCGAGCAAGCCCGGCCTTGACCGCCCGCTCAAGAATTATCTCAGGAACCCCTTCAAACTCCAATGTCGTTCGCATGCTTATCACCCTCTAATTACATGTTATTTAATGCATAAATTAGGCATTAACATCTATATATTGGTTTCTATAGAGGGTCTATATAGAAATTATAGGAATCGAGAACAGTTATTGTCAGAACTCAAGATCGACATCACAGAAAAAGGTTATCAGCCTAATTCTCAGCAATACCTCGTATCATCACAGGAATTAGATTAGGTAATTCAAAATTCTTAAGCTGAATGGGTTAACACGAATCAATTTCAGGATGGCGCAAACCGCAACTCTGTTTGGGGTTTACAGTTTTCGGAAATCCAAACTAATCTGGTTGAATTGCCTTCGGCGATAGTTCGTGAGCAAAGCTTACGATTCCCTCTGGAAACCCCTTGAGTTAGTTTGGGAGGGCTTTAGCCGCTCCCGTGCACGTTTACGAAGTAGGCGGGTTTGAAAGGGGTGCAACCCCTTTCGGAGGGTTTACCAAAGGGAACAGGCAACCGTGAGGTTGCCGTGCTTTTTGCCATCTGGCAAAATTGCACCAGAACAGTCTGGAGTCCAGAGTCTAGGGTCCAGAAATCAAGACCCGAGACTGAAGACCCAAGACCATTATTCTTCAGGTTCCCTGGCAGCAATACCTCGTATCATCACAGAAAGAGATTATGGCATATCCAAATATTTAAGTCTGAGGGTTATCTTGTTTTCAGCGGCGCCTGCTTGATTGATTTGAACATCCGTTCAAACGAGCCCCTGAATGTTTTGGCAAGCTCTTTGTTTTTTATGAAAATTGTCAGGGATTCGCCGCATTTGGGAAGGACAAAAAGGATGATTCTGTCGGCATAGGTCCACCAGACCCCCGGGGAAATTGTTGAAGGGTCTATGAATTTTATAGTCGCAAGGCTCATCCGCGGGGCACGTTCCCTGACTTGTGGGGTGTCAATGAGTAGGTATTTCGTCCGGATTCCAAAATTCCTTCTTTTGTCGTTGAATATTTGCATGAATTTGGGCATGCTGTCGAAAAACTGCATCTGGCCGTGATATGCATAATAGCAGTCTGGTTTCAGGCCAAGTATATCCAAAAGCACGGTCATTATCCCTGCATTCCCATACATAACGGATACATCAACCCTGTCTTCGGCTTCGTATGATTTGGACAAACCTAGCAGTATCCCTTCCAAAGCCTCGCGCTTGCCCTCAATAAAAGTGCGGAGGGACGAGGGTGGGGAGGCGGTAAACGCAAGAACCCCGGAAATGCTAGCCCTCCCAGCCAACCCTTTTTTCTCAAGCTGGCTCAGGGTATCGTAAACCGTCCTTCTTTGCAAGCCTGTTTTTACCGACACTTCTGTTGCTTTCAGTTTCCCGCTTCTCGCCAGCAGAAGGTATATTTTTGCTTCGTTGGCAGACAGCCCGGCGTCCTCAAGAACCTCTTGTTCATTTAGCATGATGCCACCTTGTGGTGTTTTATTACACCACACAACTATATATAGCTATTTGTGGGAACTAATCAAAAGGTAACTATATTTTGGTGAGAAAATGAAGGTAAACAAATTCATGATGACCATGCTTGCACTTTTATTCATGCCCCAGGCATTTGCAGACGGGATTGCGGGATGGAATTTTTCTCCGCACATTCCTACGCTAGGCCCGCGGTGGTCACAACCAGGCCAGAGCAAACTTCCTTCTATTATGAAGATTCTCCAAAGGGCTTAACGACACGCAGTGTAACCACCTTAAGGGATGGTGATTATGGAGCCGGCTTGGAGTTAAGCAACAGCGGAAAGCGGATTGTAGTGGGAGGCTTAAGAAAGACTGATGTAGGCACAATCAGGCTTGGTGGGAGTGCATTTTTCAAAAAAAGCGGCGGGACTGATTTAAGTGCTGAATGTGTATTTGATTTCAGGGGAAAACCTGCGAGCGTTGAGGGTCTTTGGGGGGAGAACAGGGTATTCGCATTCGGGTTAAATATAGGGGATACGCCTAATAGGTTTGTCTCACTTAGGACTACTGATACGCTTAAACTTGGGGCAGCAGCGGAGCTTGTCTCCGGCGATGGAAAACGCAGGATTTTCGGCGGCTTCGGCAGGCAAAGAAACGGAAACTGGATAACTGAGATAGGCGGCGCTTTCAGAATCGTGCGCAGGGCAGATTGCAGGATAGCTTTCGTACGCAATGGAACCCAACCGACAACAGCCAACATCAGGATTGGCAGACGATTTTAGCCCAGGCTGGAAAGAGAGACTCATTTCATCGTTTTAAAATCCCGGAATTCATTTCCCCCTTGTTTTTTATTTTCCTTTTTCTTCTTGCCAACGTTCTTCGCTGGCACGCCAGCTGTGCCCGCCTTTGCTTTTTCTCCAAGGGCAGGCGCGCTGCCAGTGCCTTGCTTTTTTGCTCTGCCGAAAAAAAACGCTTCCAACACGCCCACAAGGAATTCAAATGGTCCGTGCCCCTCGGCATTGCCTTTTGGCTTTTTCACAGCCATGGCAAACTGGAATGAATCACCTTTGTCGTATTTATGCTTCTCGTAGCATTCCCAGCAGAGCTGCCTGCCGCGAAATTCATAGAGCTGCCTTTCCTTCCTGCCGCAGAGCTCGCACGAATCAGGAATCGGCTCATCCCCATGGGGCTTGGGCTCAGCCTGGCCTTCCGGCTTGCCACTGCTAAGCCGCTCCTGGCGCTCCTTTTCATCAGTGACATCCATTATGCAGTAATTGCAAAAGAGCTGGGAATTGAAAAACTTGAGCTCGCTCCTTGGGAGATAGTAGCCGCACCTGAAACAGGGCATTACCTCGGTTTTGACAATTTCCTTGCAGGTAGCGCACACCACCATGCCAAGCTCGGTGTGCTCCTCCCCCGGGGCCATTGTCCTGCCGCAGCGCATGCAGTTCATGAGCTTATCTGCGCATTTTGCATTATAATACTTATTTAATATCCAATATCCAGAATCAGATTTTACGAAGAGCCACTGTCAGCAAAGCTGACAGTATGGCTCATTCGAAAATCCAGTTTTCGCCAGAGGGCGAAAATCTCAAGGACTGTTGTCCTTGAATTCTCGCAACGGCACTGCGCATTCATCCCCCTGCGAAGCAGGGGGTATCCTGCGCCGTTGCGATTAATTAACAAATTTAATTTCAAAAAAAGTCTATTGGCGGAATCTAACAATATTTAAAAAGATTGTCTCGCTATAAATCAAAATAATATCGATAAGCAAGCTTGTCGAGCTATCGGCGATAGCAATCGCCGAGCTATGCGCCAACAGGCGCATTCAATCGCGCAACAGCGCGATTCAAGATATAATAAAATTTTAAGGAGGGTGAAAACGGCAAATGTTCGGACCACACTTGATGTTAGACCTATATGACTGCAACAAGAAAAAATTAAAAGACGTGCAATTCATCTATAAATTTTTGGACAGCCTTCCCGGATTGATCGGGATGACGAAGATAATGCCGCCCTATACTTTTGCGTATAGCGGCAAGGTCAAGGAAGACTGGGGAGTTTCGGGTGTCGTTCTCATTGCTGAGAGCCATATCTCCGTGCACACGTTCCCGGAAAAAGGATACCTTTCACTGGATATCTTCTCCTGCAATGACTTCGACGTTGACGAGGCTTCGGAATATATCGTGAATGCGTTTGAAGCGAAACGCGTGGAGCGCCATTTCCTGAACAGGGGCAGGCACTTCCCGAAGACGCTCGACCGTGTCAGCCAGATAATGGAAATGACGCGCGAAAGGAAAATCGGGGAAATTGAAAAATAGAAACAAAAGAAACTGAAGCTACTTTTTTATTTTATTTCTGTTGTAGCCTCAGGCTTAGATCGGGATATTTATCCCCAATTCTTTCTTGAGCTCGCGGTAGCGGTTTCGTATCGTCACTTCAGTCACGCCAGCCACATCCGCAACCTCCTTCTGGGTGCGCCTTTCGCCGCAAAGCACGCTTGCGATATAGACTGCGGCTGCGGCAACACCTGTCGGCCCTCTTCCGGATATCAATCCTTTTTTCATTGCCTTGCGCAGCAACTTGATGGCCTTTTCCTGCACCTGGCCTGAAAGCTTGAGCGATGCAGTAAACTTGGGCACATACTGCGAGGGGTCGGTCAGCGGCACGTCAATCTGGAGCTCGCGCTTGATAAACCTGTAGGCGCGGCCGATTTCCTTCTTCTCAATTCCCGACACTTTCGCAATCTCATCCAGCGTCCTTGGGATGCTCTGCATCCTGCAAACAGCATAGATAACGGCGGCAACTACGCTTTCAATCAGCCTTCCGCGGATGAGCTCCTCCCTTATGCATCTCCTGTAGAGAAGGGCTGCGCTTTCGCGGATATTTTCGCTTAGCCCCAGTGAGGAGGCAATCCGGTCCAGCTCGCCAAGGGCGATTGTCAGGTTCCTCTCGATTGAGCTGGCAATGCTTGCACGCTTGTGCCATTTCCTTATTCTTTGCACCTGGGCCAGTTTCTTGGGAGAAATCTTGGAGCCGCGGGCATCGCGGTTGTACTGGTCAATCTCGGTAGAAAGGCCCTTGTCAGGCCTCATGTACTTGATTGGCGCGCCGCCCCGAGCGCGCTTGTTGCGCTGTTCGGAATCAAAGGCTCTCCACTCAGGGCCCTGGTCGGCTATGTTATCCTCGACTATCAGGCCGCAGTTGGCGCAAACTATTTCGCCCTTTTCATAATCGCGAGTCAATTTCTTGTTGCCGCACTCTGGACATGTTGATACCATCTAAACACCTCACACATAAATTTCAAACCATAAAAAAGGGATTAAATAACATTTTAAATCTTTTTATGATACAGGGTATTTATAAAGTTTTTGGCTGACAGAGATGGAATTCCATGAGTTTGGCACACACCATTCTAAACCTTTTGCACAAACATATAATGCATGATTCTTGCCAAATACTCAGAAATTATACTTAAATCCAGCTACGTAAGGAAGCACATGTCCCACATGCTCCAAAATGCCATAAGAGCAACCGTGAGCGCCAAATCCATTATAGATGTCAGCGGCATTCTTGAGGTTGACGCCCCCCATTCTGCTGCTGACAGGTTGAGATACATTCCAGGGATTTCCAAGGTGATTGTTGCCTCCAAGATCCCAAGGGATATCGAATCCATAGCTGCTGAATGCCTCACCCGGGCAAAGGGTTTCAAGGGCTCGTTTGCGCTCAGGGTCAAGGGCAGTGGCACCACAAGGGTCGCAGTAGAAGTCGGCGAACTGGTGCGCACAAGATATGGATTGAAAGTGGACCTTGAGCAGCCTGACCACGAAATATTCATTGATTTGAGAGAGAATTGCGCCTACATCTATGACACAATTGTTGAGGGGATAGGCGGGCTGCCCATCGGGTCCCAGGAAACGATTGCATTTATTTCCTTCACGGGCATGCTCCATCCTGCGGTTATGATGATGGCAAGGGGGCTGGCGCTGAAGGTTATCATGCCAAAAAAACATGGATACGATGAAAAAAAATTCCTTGAAGCGCTTGGGATATTCCATATTGGGAAAAAATTGGAGCAGGAAACAATTGAGGAAAATGATAACGAGGAATTGCTATCGCTGGCGGTTGCAAAATACAAAATCGCAGCCTGTGACCTCAATGAGCCCGGGCTCCTGCAAAAACACAGCAGCATCCTGTTTCCCATGGTCGGATTTACTTCGGAGGAGCTGAATGAAAATGAACGTGAGTTCCTAACTAAGTTTTTCTCTTCCCAGGGGTTCTATATCTTTCTCCTTTACCTTTGCTTTCTCCCAGGGGTCTTTCTGTGAAAGAAAGAGGCCTTTTTCTAAAAAGAGAAGGCCTTTTTTAATATAGAGTGCCTAATCCCATCATGAAAATTGGCATTGTTTCAGACACTCATTTTGGCTACAAGCGTTTCGAGGGGGATTCCTATGCCCAAGGAAAGGAAGCAATCCTCAAGGCAGCTGCGGAGTCGGACATTATTCTCATGGCCGGGGATATATTAGACGAGCGCAATCCCTCCCTTGATACGCTCCAGAATGTTTTCAAGATTTTCAGGGAGCTGGCAACCATACGGCAGGAAGGAAGTTGCGTGACAGATGTGCTCCTTACTCCGGTAGCCGCCATCCACGGCACCCACGAGAGGCGGGGAAAGGAGGAGGCTAACCCAATCCAGCTGCTCCAGACATTGGGCTATTTGGTGAACGTGCATAACCGCACTGCAATCTTTGAGGCCTGGGGCGAAAAAGTGGCGGTCTCCGGCATGGGCGGAGTGCCCGAGGATGCCGCGGGCAAGCTGCTCAAGGCCCTTGACTGCAAGCCAGTGAAAGGCGCGTTTAACATATTCCTGTTCCACCAGACAGTGGAGGAACTGCTTCCGTTTGGCGATGTAATGAGCGCAGAGGAACTGCCTAAAGGCTATGACCTTTATGTGTGCGGCCACATGCACAAGAGCATGTACGTGCCCCAATACAGCCTCCTGATTCCAGGCAGCACTGTAATCACCCAGCTTAAGAAGGAGGAGGTAGGGCAGAAAGGCTATTACATCTATGATACCAAGGGAACCGGGGAGAAAAAATTTGAATTCCGGAAAATTGATTCCAGGCCATTTGCCTTCCAGGAATTGAATTTCTCAAATGCGACAGCAGAGCAGGCCAGACAACGGGCAGTTGAGGAGATAAATCGGCTATCTGTCACTAATGATGGCAAACCCTATGCAAAGAAACCAATAATCAAGCTGGTTTTGAGCGGCACACTTGCAAGCGGCCATGAGAAAGCCGGAATTGACATCAGAAGCGCAGATTGGGATGAGGTATTGCTCTTTGTTGACAACAACCTGACCACCGAGGCGCTTATGGTAAAAATAGACAAAATCCGCGAACTCAGGGGCAGGCACAAGAATGTGAAGGAGCTATGCACAGAGATATTGAAGGAGCATCTGGGCAAGACGCCGATAAACGTGGATTTGCTATTCAATGCGCTCTCAGGAGAAGGAGGCGCAGAGGCTGCCATGGCCTATGTGCAGGAATACATAGCCGACAAAGGCGCTAATAAAAATGGCGCCACCTCCGCAACAGGCAAAACTAGCGGTCTGAATGCCGGGGGAGTTGCAGAAGGCACATCCGAAGGAAATACAGAAAATGAAGAAAACACCGAGTTCCCGGCAGCCCAAAACGTCTCAATTACTTCCCCTTTTCAGCCCTAAATATGAAATAGGGGGACACCCCCTATAACCCCCCTTTGCGAGCCCCACTTCTCGGCGG
>MNVF01000077.1 GCA_001871535.1 Candidatus Micrarchaeota archaeon CG1_02_49_24 | reverse complement strand
GCGTGACACTTCGGAGCGAGGTTTGCCATACGGCAATGCTGAGTGGCAAACCCGACGCCCGAGCGCCCATGAAATCGCACATGGCTCGGGTCGCTCCAAAGTGTCATGGGCTCTTCGGAAAATCTGATAAGTAGGTGCGCCGAGAAAACCCACCTCTTTTAAAGGTGGGATGAAAGACGCACAATCGTCGTAAAACAACCTTTAAAAGCATTGCCGATATCATATAACTATGTTTAGGTGTATAAAATTGAAATTTGAACCTGAAAACCCAGGCGCAGTATTAGACACGATGGCGATGGCTAATCAGAGTTTCAATATTTGCACAGAAATAGGTTTCAAAAAACAAACAAGTTCAAAAAACAAACTCCATCATTTAACATACAAAGCTATCCGCAAAAAATACCCTAAATTGCCAGCTGCACTTGTTCAGACAATCAGGGATAACGCTTGTGAAGCCTTAAAAGGAGTTGAACTTGAAACACAACCGATGAAAAAACAGTATTCAAGCGTCAGGTATGATAAACGCACAGCAAATCTAAAACTGAACGATGGTTTGGCAAGTATATCCTCAATAACAGGCAGAGTAAAAGGAAAACTAATCGTTGCTGGCTATTTCAAAAAATATCTGTCTTGGAAAGCAAGCGGTTGCACATTACAGTTTAAAAAAGGCAAATTTTTCCTTCACGTTTTTGTGGAAAATGAAACACCAAAACTCATAGGAGAAAACAAAGTTTTAGGCATAGACAGGGGAATAAACAACGTTGCAGTTTGTTCGGATAACTCATTCATCAATTCAAAAGAAATTCACAGGAGTAAAGGAAAATATGCTCATTTGCGAAAGCAATTACAGGCGAAGGGCACTCGTTCAGCCAAAAGAAAATTAAAAAGATTGGCTGGTAGAGAAAAACGGTTTGTTCGCAACGAAAGCCACATAATCGCAAATGAAATAGTGTCAAAACCTTACGACATTTTTGCGTTGGAAGATTTGACGAATATAAGAGTGCAAAAAAGGTTAGGCAGAAATTTCAACCGCAAGTTAAGCAATTGGAATTTCAGTGAGTTGGAACAAATAATGAGCTACAAGGCAGAAAATCTTGGCAAGAGAATAATGAAAATAGACGGAAGATACTCAAGCCAAAAATGCTCCAAATGTGGGCACACAGAACGCTCCAATAGGAAACTCTCTGAATTTCATTGCAAGGAATGTGGCTTGAAACTCCATGCCGACTTAAATGCCTCAAGAAACATCGCTCAAGCTGGTATATCTGGTTTGAGCAGGGTGTCTGTCAGCCACCCAATTGTAGCACCAATGACCTGCGCAAGCGGAGAGATAGTTACAAGCCAACGATATTCAGTCGTTGGTAGCTGACAGCGCAATTAGCAGTTTTTGGTGGAGAAATGGAAAAAAAGTTTTATATTGAGTCCGCGACCCACTCAATGCAAGATATAGGAATGAGGGCGCAGATAGTTTCTTTTCTAATTGCTTCAGGCATATCCAGGGGTAATGCGGTAAACGATAATGAGGACACACATAAAGTAATTGTTGTTATTGCAACTAATGAAACTAAGGATACGGAGATTAAAAATATTGAGAATATCAGGGATACATTAGTAAAGCATCTTAATAGCTTGAATAAAAAAGGTGATACCGATTTTTGCTATAGTAAATTTCCAACAGATATAACGGCAAGCAATTTAATGGAACTAAATAATCCACATCCAGCAGTAGTATTGGATTTAACGATATTATCAAACTCATTAATGCTTGAGCAAACAAGCAAAGGAGCTGGGGCCATGATTCGTTTAGCTGAGTCTATGGGTAGTTTAGCTGAGTCTATGGGTAAGTTACCTAAAGACATTGCTAAGGAATTAGCAGAATTGCTGAAAGGACGATAATAGATGCTAGATGTTCGGCTTTCTCTCTCTTAGAGGCAACGCAACCTTAACCGGCTTTGCTGCCAAAGATATGGGCTTTGGGAGCAAATCTGCTGGCTTCTATTTCTTTTCAGCCAGCGGCTTCAGCAGTGCAAGCGTTTTTTTGAGTGCCCTGTCCACCTCTTTCTCTGATTTGGTGCCGGTGCAAATCACTTTGCCATTCTTGAAAAGCAGCAGTGAGGATTTTGGGTCCTTTAATTTGAGGATGGCGCCAGGGAACTGCTCAGGCTCATACTCCACCTCATGGAGGCTCGAAGCGATGTTGTAGAGGTCAAGCTCAAGCCCCAGGGTAGATGAAGCAACTATGTTCTGTATGGCAAAGGCCGGGTTTGCCCGGAATTCCTTTGTCTTTTTGCCATAGGGCTTCAGGAGTTCCAGAGTTCGCTTGAGTGCCCGTTTCACTTCCTTCTCAGAGCGCGTGCCGGTGCAGATGACCTTTCCATTCTTAAAAAGCAGCAGCGATGATTTAGGCTCATTTAGCTTAAGGATGGCACCCGGGAACTGTTCGGGCTCGTATTCCACATTGGGAATCTTCGCTGCAATTGTGTAGAGCTCAAGCTCAAGGCCTAGTGCAGAAGATGCTACTATATTCTGTACTGTGAATTTCATCCATACCACCAAGGGGAAATATATATGCCTGTTTATATTTCTTTCAGTTACATTTATAAATAGATTTAGAGATAAAGTATTTAAATAATATACTATGTGCCAGTTTGGGTGTTGCCTGACGTTTGGCATATCTGTTTATATTCCCTGAAGGGACAATCAAACTTATTGTTAGTTGTAGGAGAGTTGGGTGTGATTTATGCGAAGAAGCAAAGGCACAGTGTCTAAGCGAAGCCGGAAAATCGGCAGAAACAATAAAATGCTTACTGTAAACGATTATACCAAGACATTCGAGGTGGGTGACCGCGTTGTGCTGTCCATCAGGCCGCTCCACAAGATTCCCCATCCGCGTTTCTTTGGCAGGCCTGCAGTTGTCCTGGAAAGGCGCGGCAATGGCTATATGGTGGAGCTGACCGGCATGAACAAGCAGCTGACTGTGAGCGCAGTCCATCTCCAAAAGGCGGCCTAACTCAGTTTTGGGTTCCGAGTTTTCAGTTTCGGGTCTCGGAACTCGCAACCCGTAGCCCGAAACCGTTAGGGTGATGTTGTGAAGAAGATTTTGTCCGAGCATTATGTGACTATCGCAGAAGTGAAGGAAATCATGGCTGAGCGCAAGAAGGTTCCGCCCTTTGATTTCGAGCAGGAGAAGACACTTGACTATGCAATCAAGTTCGCGAGGTTAGGCAAGGCCGAGGCAGCTGAATTGCAGTCAAAGCTTGCCGAAATCGTACCGCCAGCGCTGGCAGTAAAGATAGCAGACATAGTGCCGGCCAATGCTGAATTGTTGAAGCTTATATTCCTGCAGGAGAAGATGGAGCCCGAAGAGGCCCTGCTTATCCAGGTTCTTGCCATTGTGAAGGAATACACGCCCACTGACATTGAGACTGTGGTGCGCGAAGAGCGCGAAAAGACAGGCAAGCTGAAGGCCGAGCGCGTTGCCGCCAAGGAAAAGATAGAGAAGGATGCACGGGAAGCAGCAGATGCAGTGGTCGCAGAGGCTGAGGCTAAAGTGGCAACTGAAGAAAAGGCCGCGAAGGAAGAAGGCGAGCCTGCCAAAGAGGCAAAAGAAAAGAAAAAGAAGAAAAAAGAAGAGTGAATGGTTAGGTTTGGGGCCAGGAGTCTAGGGTTTCGAGGACTTGAAGACCTATGGAAGACAGTGCGCTGAAGGGGCTTGGGGAATCGATGGCAGCAGCCGTCGAGAATTTCTCCAGTTGGAGAAATGCCAACAGGCGATCGATGCCAACAGGCGTCGAGAATTTCTCCAGTTGGAGAAATGCCAACAGGCGATCGATGGCTTTGCCGTCGAGCTATCGTGCAACAGCACGATTCAATCGATGCCAACAGGCGTCGAGAATTTCTCCAGTTGGAGAAATGCCAACAGGCGATCGGTGCCAACAGTCGCCGAGCTATGCATCCGCAGGTGCATTCAAACAGAATGACGGCGTGCATGCGTGAGCAGCCAAGCCGTCTTCGGTTTCATCAACTGGAAGACTAGCGCGGCCGCAGACGCGCGACAAGACAGCACGCCATGCGTGCGCAAGGTCTTAAGACCAGTTAAGAGGACATTTTATGACCGGTTACGAAGAATATTTCTATGTATTGGATTTCCTGCCAGAGGGCAAGAGCGTAATGCGCACACGCGAGGTGCTGGCCCAGGGCATGGGCTCGAGCTTTTTCACCCTTCTAGAGGTGGTGGCAAAGGAGGGAGTCACTCTCATGTCCTACCAGAAGGTCTACATAGGCAAGGATGAGCGCAAGGAAATAAGCCACATCAAGCGCAGGATTACCTACGGCGACCTTACCACCTCATCCAAGGCAGAGTTGCCGGCAGTGGTGAAAAAGATAGTGCTCGAGCGGGAAAAGGATTTCGTCCATTTCTTCAATGTCTGCTCTCCGATTTCCATGAGGCTGCACCAGCTTGAGCTGCTGCCCGGCATTGGCAAGAAGCACCTTGAGCACATCCTTGACCAGAGGCAGAAGAAGCCGTTTGAATCGTTTGAGGACCTGAGGTCTAGGGTTCCGCTGCTGACCGACCCGATTGCGCTGGTGACCCAGAAGGTGCAGGAAGAGCTGCAGGGCAATGTGAAGCACTACCTTTTTGTGAAGCCATATATTCAGCCCTGATTGGGGCCATCCGTATGCCATCCTTGAAAAAATTCCTCGGCCAGAATTTCCTCAACAACCCGCGCATTTTAGAAATGGAATCACGGCTAGCCTCCATTGAGGGCCAGGACATTATTGAAATCGGGGCAGGCGACGGAAGGCTAAGCCGGGCAATCCTGCAAAAGAACCCGAAGAGCCTTATCCTGATTGAAAAGGATGCGCGGTTTGCCGAGCTGCTGGAGATTGGGTTTTCGGGCGACAGCCGCGTGGCGGTAAAATGCATGGATTTCCTTGATTTCAAGGGCTCCTGCGATAATGTATTCGGCAATGTGCCCTATTACATCTCCTCAAAAATCCTCTTTCACCTGGCTGCAATCAGGTTCAAGACAGCCGTCATCATGCTCCAGAAGGAGTTTGTGGACAAGATTTTTGCGCAGGAAGGCACCAAGGAGTTTGGCAGGCTCTCAATGATGGCAGGGCTCTATTTTGGCGTGACAAGGGCGTTTACGGTGGGCAGGGGCAATTTCATGCCCATGCCGAAGCACGATTCAGCGGTAATAGTGCTCACCAGGCGGAAAATTAAAACAGACCCCGTGCGCGACGAGTTGATTAACCTCCTCTTTCAGCAGAAGAAAAAAACCATAGGCAATTCAGTGAAATTGCTGCTCAGGCATTATGAAATGGAAAGCGCCTATCCTCAGGCTGCTGAAAAATGCCTGCAAAAAGGCATTGATTTCCACCAGCATTTCCACAAGCAGACTGCTGCCGAAATTCTGGAATTGGCTGGGATTTTGCGCAAAGAACTGAAAATTTAGGATTGCATCCGCACCTCGCTTTCCAGCTCAATTTTCTTTCCTTCTTTCATGAATGTGAGTTTGGCGGGTGTTTGTGAAAGTGCCGCATGCCGGATTTCAATGGTTTCAAATGGCATTACTTTTTTTCTCCTAAAAACGTTTTTTCCGTCTGTCAGTGTAAGCCGTTCCAGCGTTTCGCCTGAGTTTTTGAAGCGGATTGCGGTTCCATTTTTCGATATTTTTTTGGCAAATGCCGGCTGTTCTGCAAGTGATTGGAGGAACAGGGCAAGCCAGAGCGCGATGACCACTGCAAGGGCATAGAATACATAGGGCACAAATGCTTCCAACTCAGCGGATGGGGGGCTGCTGGCAGCAGGCGCGGCCACATAGGAATAATAGGTTTGGCCGTTTACGCGGATTCTCCAGATGCCTGCGCTGGTTGCCGGAAGCTGCACCGTGCTCTTATTTGTGTAAATTGCCTGCACATTGCTGTCAGGGGTTTGTATTGAGATGGATGTGCCATTGTTGGCGGGGATAAACAGGTAGATTGTTCCGTTGTAAGAGGCATTGCTTACCAGAATAGCATAGATGTGCGCTGTGAGAAACACCATTACCAATAAACATATTTTATAGAGGTTCATTCTCGTTCCCCTTTTTGGGAGGGCGAATGCCACCCATGTGCCCGCTTACGAAGTAGGCAGGGTTAAGCGAGCAATCGAGCATGCAATGCATGCGAGAGATATGCGCTAGCGGCGCATTTGAAGCTCGCTGAAGGGGCTGCAAGCCCCTTCGGAGGGTTTACTAATGGGAACCGCCGAGCAGGTTGAATGCACCCTTGGTGCATCAGATGCGCTTACGCGCATATCTCATGAGCAGAGCACAGCTCACGATAGCTCGTGAACTGTTGTTCACGATTCCCTAGCGGGCCCGGGAGGATCGTGCAACCCTGTTGCACGAGATTTTACGCATCAGCGTAAAACTTACGGGCACGGAGCATTACGACGGGCCCGGGAGGATTTGAACCCCCGACCTTCTCCTGTATCCACTGGAGGAACAGCATGCTTGGTTTCCAACCCCTGTCCAAAATGGAGGGGGTGGGGGAACCAACACAGTCTGGAGTCATGGGTCTAGTAAACGTTCCAGACTCCATCGACGACAACAGTCGTCGAGCTATCAACAGCTATGCTGTTGAGATATGCTTCAACAGAAGCATCTGATGCGCCAACAGGCGCATTCCAAACACCCGACCATTTTTCTTGGGTTTCCTCCATTAGGACGGAGCCGCTCTGTCCAAACTGAGCTACGGGCCCTTAAAGGTCTTGATGTCCTGAGGTCTAGGGTTCAAAGTCCAAAACCGTCCTTAGACCTTAAACTTTAAACCTTGGACTTAAGGTCTTACTGGTCTTCCTGATTGGTCTTGCGCACGCATTGCGTGTGGTCTTGAAGTCTTCACGTTTCGGAACCCTAAACCCCAGACACCAAACTCCAGACTGTTCTGGGATTATATTTAAGCCTGGCAAAATATAAAAAGAAGCTGCGAAGGTCATGACATGAACACTGGTGAAATTCTGTCCCTATTGAAAAAAGGCATACCGGAAAACGCGGCAATCCCATTCTCAGGCGGGCTGGACAGTTCCGTGCTCCTCGCGCTTTCAAAAGGCGCTGCAATAACCGTCGGGTTTCCAGATTCCGAGGATGTCAGATACGCAAAGCGCGCGTTTGCTTTTCTTTCAAAAGGAAAACACATTGTTCACTTTTTGGATGGGCGGGAAGTGAAGGAGGCGCTTGCGGCGTGCAAAAAACTCGCCCCTGATTTTGTGAAAACCGAGGTTCTAGTGCCAATCTGGGCAGTGTGCAAGGCGGCAAAGGAAAACGGCTTCAGCCGGTTGGCTTTTGGCTGCGGGGCAGAGGAAATTTTCATCGGGTATGAGAAATTTTTCGAGTGCTATGAGAAAATGGGCGAAATGGAATTTTTGAAAATGCAGAGAACCGAAATCGAAGCTGTAAAAATTGGTGATTGCAGGCTGGTTGAAGAGGTTTGCGGGCAATTTGGGCTGGAGGCAAGCTTTCCCTATTTAAATAGCCGGCTGATTGATGATGTGCTCTCAATCCCCTTGGAGGAGCGCCTGGGCTCGAGAAGGTTCAAAAAACTCCTGCTGAGGCATATCGCGCGCGGGCTGGTGCCGAATTTCGTGCTCTTCAGGGCAAAAAAGGCCGTGCAATACGGCAGCGGCGTGCATAAGGTGATTGTGGGTCTAGAGTCTCGGGGTTCGTGTTGCGAGTTTCGGGAACTGTAAACCGTAAACTGAAAACCCGAAACTCTTACGGGCCCGGCAGGATTCGAACCCACAACCTCTTGGTGTCTGCTGGCGAAAACGAGAACTACTTATCAGGTTCCACCATCCGAAGCCAAGCGCGCTGTCCATTGCGCTACGGGCCCAACTATACTTTTTTAAATAATGTCTATTAAATATGCAATGTCTAAACAAAAATTTATGGGTGTTGCTATGGCAGATGTTCAAAAAGATAAATCAGGCGGAAAGGATCCAATAATTGCCGGAGTCATTACAGTTCCTGGTGTTGTATATGTCTATACCGGCAAGGTGAAGAAGGCAGTTGTCTATATTATTGGCTATTGGGCTGTGTGGGCTGTTTCATTGATTGCATTAGTGGTGTCTGTTGTTTCAGGGGGGGTGTTTAGCAATATGCTGTGCACCAATTTTTCTTATCCCTATCCTGTTATTAATTGCAATAGTGTCTGACGGATACAAGGAAGCAAAAGGCGAAAGGGGAATACTTCCGGACATCTTGTCATAACTGGTTTGCAAAATGGGGTGAATCGGGTCACCCCTATTTTCTCGTTTAGTTCAGTGCCTGAAATGCCTGTATTTGGCAACACGGGCATGAATGCATGCTTATATACTTATTAATCTATATCTATCAGTATCCATAGTGATGGGTGAGTATTTGGCTCCGCATGCAAAGGAATTCCTTTTTTCAAAGCATTATCAGGAAGACAAGGACATTGACACCGAGTTGACAATCAACTGCATTTATACTGGAAAGAGAATGCTGGATGAAGAGCCCAACAAGTTCAAGTCAAGGAAAAAATACAGGTGCGGTGAACTGATAGTTGTTTATCGTGAATACGGCGATTACTATTTTGTAATAACCGCGTTTTGGAATATCAGAGGTGATAAGAGATGAACTTTACTGGGAAAATTTGCGGGATATGCAATAAGGGGAAGCTTCATCAGTTCAAGGATGAGGTGGCAGACGGAGTCCATGTGGATGCATATAAATGCGATAATGGCGGGCATATAAGCTATTCCGGGGATGTCATGGGCAAGGTTGAAGCGCTCTATAAAAACACCTCGGAAGAAAGGCATCTTGTAAAGGCAGGCTCATCTGTGGCAGCTCCAATCCCGGCCAAGATTGTAAAAATGCTCAATCTGAAACCCAAGGAGAAAGTTTACATAAGCATGCAGGGTAACCATATCGTGATACGCCCGGCTCCGGCATAATTTTAACAAATTCTTTTTTCAATTGAATGTATTCCACCAGTCTCTGACCAGCGGTGGGCGCATGCTTATTGACTACCTAAAATGCCTGTATTTATAAAGATTAAGTGTAATAAATATGTATTATCTACACAATAAATACAAATGGCGATTAAATTTAACATCCAACGGGTGTAATCATTAAAGGTGATTCAAATGGTAGTTGTTAATGTCAAGCTTACTGGTGCACTTGAGCAGGTAGTTGAAGATTATATGAGCAATGGCTATGCAACATCAAAGGCAGAAGTTATAAGGGTGGCCCTGAGAGAGTTGGGTGAAAAACATAAATGCGAAGACATATCTGATGACCCTGAACTTGAACGGTATCTGGCTGATGTCAAGCAGGGCAAAATAAAGCTTAAATACGTAGGAAAAAACTCCGACTTGGATAAACTTCTTTCAAAGTGATCGGGAGGCCAAGAGAATTGAATGCACCAGTTGGCGCATAGCTCGAAAAGTCCTGCGGGACTTTCCGATACCACCTGCTTCGCAGGTGGATGGATTGGCAGTGGCCTCACGAGAATTCAAGGACAACAGTCCTTGAGATTTTCGCTATCAAGCGAAAACTGGATTTGCGAATGAGCCACCGAATGCAGCGTTGCTGCATGCGGCGCTATTGAGCCATCAGGCTCAATCTGTGTACCGCCTGCTTCACAGGCGGTTGAATCG
>MNVF01000036.1 GCA_001871535.1 Candidatus Micrarchaeota archaeon CG1_02_49_24 | reverse complement strand
AGGACAACAGCCCTTGAGATTTTCGGAAAGTCCAGCAGGACTTTACGAGCTATCTTCCAACTGGCAAGATTCAATCGCTATCAAGCGAAAACTGGATTTCCGAATGAGCCTTCATACCCTGCACATTGTGCAGGGTCTCTCGCATCAGCGAGAGAGGCTCTTCGGAAAATCTGATATTTAACGGTATCGGTGATCCAGGAGCATTTCAAATAAAAAATTTAGCCCGCATGTTTTGCGAGTCAAGCCATCATCCTCAAGGCCTGAAAGAAGTTTCCTGCTCATTTATCATTATCGTGACGTTTGTGCTGGCAACTGCATGCCCATCGTAGGCATCAACCACATCAACCCGCAGCACGTAATCGCCGCGCTGTCCGATATTGCTTATTGTAGGATAAATCATCCCCTCCCAGGATTGGTTGGTGCCGATTGTTTTTTCCCATAACGGGAATTTGGTTGATGGGTATAGCGCGAATTGGACGTTCTTTGGGGCAGTTGAATCGACCTGCTGGTCGATAGCCCTCCTCTGCGAGTCGGTTGCGTTCAGGCCGGATTTGGCGCTAAGGCTTACGTTCACGCGCACGTTCAAAGGTATTTTCCCGGTATTTTTGAGGGTGAAATTTACCGAGTCAATCCATCCATAGCCATTGAAGAAATTCGACCAACCCTGTGAGTTCCCTGTGGCATTGAATGCAACTGCCGCATCTTCCGAATATCTTGCCATCGGCAAACCAGAGGCGTTCCAGTACAAAAATGCCGACCTGCCATTGTCTTCGTAAAGCTCATAGATTATTAGTGGCTCCCCCATACTGGCAGGGATTTCAAACAGGATAATCCCCTCAGCATACTCAGCGGGTATCAAATCAGCTGTGGCTGGGATGGCATGGTAGCGCAGGCCTGTGGAATCCATGATAGAGAAAAGCGTTGTTCCTGCAGTGGTCCTGCCCAATCCATTATTTGCTATCCTTGCCCTGGCAAATAGGAATGCCTTGCCAGCATCAGCATGTGCCACGCGGCTGCCATCACGGATATAATAATCTGATTTTTCCGCGGAAATAACCGCCACTGATATGCCGCCTGCGCGGGCTTCCCCGCCAATGACACTGATTCGAGGCTCAGCAGCAACAGCCCCATTAGCGTCGGTTGCGTTTGCAGGCGCATTGGCTGTGGTGTTGGCTATTTGTGCCCCAGTTTCAGATGACGCGCAGCCGCTCATGCTGATTGCAAATAGCATGATTGCAAATAGGATAATTCCTTCAAAAATAAGTTTGCCACTCATAAAATTCCCTTCTTCCTAGTTTCCACGGGGGTTGCAATTGATGCATCCAGTTTTTCAAAGGGCAACCCATCCTCAATGAGCAATGCAAGCGCTTTCTCAAGGTTCCCAGGCTGCACGCGCACCTGCCCGCCGGAATTGCGGTGCCTGATGGTCACGCCCCTACCCTCCATCGTATCATAGTCAACGGTGATTGAAAGGTAAGTGCCAATCTCATCGCTCTTGGCATAGCGCTTGCCAATGCTTCCCTTCTCATCGTACTCCACATCATATCGTTTCCTGAGCTTTGCCACTAATTCCCTTCCTTTCTCAGCCAGTCCATCCTTTTTCACAAGCGGATAGACTGCAATCTGGTAGGGCGCAATGGCAGGCGGGAAATCAAACCAGTGCCATTCCTTCTTCACGGCGGCATCAGGCTCCCGCAGGGCATAAGTCAGCACGCACCAGAGCGTCCTGTCCACTCCCATGGATGGCTCCACCACATGGGGCACGAACCGCTTGTTGTCATAGATGATTGAGAGGTCCTTGTGGCTGAATTTTGCGTGCTGGGAAAGGTCGTAATCAGCCCTGTAGGCATTGCCCACAGTCTCAATCACACTGTCCCCTATCTCCACCTCCAGGTCATAGTTGCCCAGCGAATAATGGGGCATCTCATCCTTCCCCAGCTGCCTGAAATAGAATTTGTCAAACGGTATTCCCAGCTCAGTGTAGAATTTCGCCTGCTTTGCCATGAAATAGGCAAGGATTTTGTTTGTGATTTTGCCCTCCTCAACCGCATCACCAGCTTTCAGCGCCTCAATCTTCCCCTCTCCAACTGCACCCATCAGCCTAATGTCAAAATCATTTACCCGCTCATAACCGTAAATGTCAGGGTTCTGCGGGTCAAAGAAATATTCGATTTCCATCTGGGTGAACTCCCGCATCCTGACAAGCCCCTTCCTGGGCGAAATCTCATTCCTGAAGCTCTTGCCCACCTGACCGATGCCGATGGGGAACTTGCCGCCATTGGTATATATCCTGTAGAAATCCAGGAATATGCCCTGTGCAGTCTCAGGCCGCAAATAGGCAGGAAATCCTGTCCCTATGGCTGTCTTGAACATGAGGTTGAACTGGTTCGGCTCGGAAAACATGCCGCCGCACGCGCATTTCACCTGGATTTCCCTGAGCACCCCTGCCAATTCCTCAAGCTTAATGCCCTGTGCTTTGAATTCCTTTCCCTGTGCTTTGTAATGTTCCTCAATTAGATGGTCTGCCCTGAACGTCTTGTGGCATTTGCCGCAGGCTGCCATGGGGTCGGTGAAGCTGTCAAGGTGCCCGGAAGCTTTCACCACAATCTCAGGATGCACAATGGAACTCTCAATCTCAAGGAAGCCATCTTCCTTTATGAAATAGCTGCGCCAGGCATTCTCAATCTTTTTCTTGAGCAGGCAGCCAAGCGGGCCGTAGTCGTAGAAACCGCTCACCTGGCCGTAAATCTCATTGCCCGGCAGGATGAACAGCCTGCGCGTGGCGATGTCCAGAAGTATTTCGTTTTTGTCTGCCTTTTTCATGGATGCATCTGAATTGAGTGGGTTGCTTGCCATGGTATGCTTTTAAACTGAACAAGTTATTAAATTAATGTCAGAAAGGGTGTGTTTCATATGAATGTAACCGAGGTTGATAAGGTACGGTCGCAGCTAAAGAAAGCGCTGGAAAAGCGCGACCTCCTCCTAATTCAGGCAGACAGGTCTGTGGATGAGCTGAGCAAGATAGCCAACGTCATGAATGAGCGGCTCCGTGAATGGTATATTGTCTATTTCCCAGAGGTAATTATCAAGGACAATGTGAAGTTTGCCAGGTTCGCATCCATCTTCGATAAAACCAGGCCTGATGAAAAGGTGCTTGCCGAGCACTTCGGCGAAAAGAAGGCCGGCGAGTTTGTTTCCCTTGCAATGCGGAGCATGGGCTCCCAGCTCACCCAGAGCGATGCCGATGCGCTCCGTGCCTATGGCCGCAAGCTTGATGAGCTTTATCAGCTGCGCATCCAGCTCTCATCTTATGTGGATTTGACAGCGAATGAAATCGCCCCGAATATCTCACACTTGGCCGGCCCCCAGCTTGCAGCCAAGCTAATCACCTTTGCCGGCTCGCTGGAAAAGCTCGCAACATTCCCTGCCAGCACAGTGCAGGTCCTGGGTGCCGAAAAGGCGCTCTTTAAGCATCTCAGGAAAAACTGCAAGCCTCCCAAGCACGGCATAATCTTCCTGCACCAGGCCATTGCCAATGCGCCCAAGCACCTGCGGGGCAAAATCTCCCGGGCGCTTGCTGCCAAGCTTGCCATCGCCTCCAAGGCAGATTTCTATTCCAAGAATTTCATTGCAGAAAAACTGAAAAAAGATTTCGAGGAACGCCTGAGGGCAATCAACAGGTCAAAGTAAGTTTACAGTACAGGTGTGTTTTTTGAAAATTCTTGTGCTTTCAAATCTTTTCAGCGAAGAGGGCCTGCTGGACCGCCTCAGGGTCATCTCCAGCCGGGACAGCTATGATTACTATCTCATTGCAGGCGATTTGCTCCGCGGCCCGCATTTTGAATACGCAGAGGAGCTTCTCAATGTGCTGCCCCTTGCCAACACATTCGCGGTGCTGGGCAATAACGACCCGCCAGAGCTTGCCGAATTATACGACAGCCATGGCATCTATGTCCATGGAAAAAAGCGCAAGCTCGGTGATTGGAACCTAGTCGGGCTTGGCGGAGGCCTGCCCTCGCCCCAGCCAGAGGCATTCGAGCTTACAGAGGAGAAAATGGCAGCCATTCTTGAATCAGCAGGGGTTGATGAATTCACAATTCTACTTACCCATTATCCGCCTTATGGCATATTTGACATAGTGAGCGGCATCAACATAGGCAGCAAATCCATCCGTGCAGCCATTGATAAGCGCAAGCCGCTCATGAATATCTGCGGCCATATCAAGGGCGAGGGCGGCAAGCAAATCGTGGGCGAGACAATGGTGGTGAAGGTTGCCTCGGCCTACACGTTGCATGTCACCGAGATAGATCTTGGGAACAAGATAGGCGTCAGGGACATACTGATAAGGTAGGATGGTTTTCATGGCAACAATCGAATACGTCCGCACCCAAACAAAAGAATTGTTTGACCTGTTTATGTCCATCTTTCCTTCTTCCGAAGTGCGTGTCCGGCCGGATGACAGCTTTTTCGTTGCCAGGGAAAATGGCGAACTCATAGGATTCGCGCATTTCACAGACAGGGACAGGATTTACCTTCGCGGGCTCGGCATCTCGCCAGTATACCGCAACCAAGGGCTAGGCACTGCACTTTTGGGTGCGGTGGTGGAGCACTGCCAAGGCAGGGAAATAATCCTCATAACTGAAACTGCCAATTTTTCGGCGGTCAAGCTCTATCACAAGTTCGGGTTTGCCACCCGCAATGCGTCCAATCGCATGGGTCCCTATTTGCAGATGAAACGAAGCCCGTTCAATTGAACTGAAAGGCTCTTCCTGCGAATACTTAACTTAATACCTTTTTGGGGGGACTGAGATTTGAACTCAAATCGCCAGCTCCCAAAGCTGGAAGCATACCAGGTTGGCCCATCCCCCCGGACATAGAAATCAGATTATGCCATGTGCAATTTAATCTTTATCTTTTCAATTTCTTTTTCCAACCGCTGGAATTTGGGTTCAAGGTAAGTGCGCAAATCAACGCTCAAATCCGTAATGGACGTATTAACCCCATTCACTCCCTCATTTATGTCGTCAAGCTTTCCGTCCATGCTGCCCAATCTTCCATCAATCTTATCGAGTTTGCCATCAATCTTATCGAGTTTTCCGTCTATGTTAGAGAGCTGCCCACCCATATTATCAAGCTTTCCGTCCATGCTGCCCAATCTTCCATCAATCTTATCGAGTTTGCCATCGATTTTATCGAGTTTCCCGTCCATGCTTGAAAGATAGGTTGCGCCGAAATCCATGCTTTCCAGAATCTCATTCAGCGCGTCCCCCCGGACTATCTCAAACGTTTCATGGCCGCTTGCCGGTACGCTTTCAATGCCCACCTTCTGCACCCGGATGAGCCCCCACCTTACTTTTATTTTCTCGACGAATTGATTCAGTACGCCTTCTGATTCGTGTTCGGCAACTATCTCAACGGTTTTGTCGGCAAGGTTTCTGACGCAGCCGTTTATGTCCAGCTCAGCGGCTGCCTTGGCAACAAGGTTCCTGTAGCCCACCTTCTGCACGTTCCCGCTGACTATTATCCTATATGCTTTCATGCTGTTGTTTGTAAATTTTACATTTTAAATACGTTCTGCCCGTCTTTTTCCAGTCAAACGGCATTTCTGTCTAAGCTAAGTCTTATATATTAGGTTATCGTTATTTACTCTTGAGGCGATGCCCATGAGTATGAAATCTGGAATTAACCTATCTACAAAGCAAAAAAAAGAACTCCGACAATTCGCCAAAAAACCCCGCGACTCA
>MNVF01000033.1 GCA_001871535.1 Candidatus Micrarchaeota archaeon CG1_02_49_24 | reverse complement strand
GCGGGCGGTTGGCTCTTCGAAAAATATAAAAAACTCTATTCTTGGTCAAAATAAGCCCAAATCAGGCTTAATTGCGAAAATTTATCGTGAAGTTGGCAGAATACCCCGCCCTTCGGGCGGGGATGAATGCCAAGCGCCAACTTCACGAGAATTCAAGGACAACAGCCCTTGAGATTTTCGCCCTCTGGCGAAAACTGGATTTCCGAATGAGCCTTCATATCCTGCACATTGTGCAGGGTCTCTCGCATCAGCGAGAGAGGCTCTTCGGAAAATCTTATCTGTGTCTAAGGGCTTTAGCCCTCGGAGTATTCATGTTCTCCGAACTCATGGCAGGCCTGATTTAAAGAAACCATGATGTGACATCTGGTGCATGACGAGCATCCGGATGTCGTAATGAAAGAGGGCGGTTCCATCTCCGAGTTGGAGCAGTTTGGGTTTGTCAATCCAGTTATTTCCGGGCGCCGGCACCTTGATGCTGTGATGATTGCAATAAAACCTGAAATTAGTGAGCTGCAATAACTGTAGCATATCCCTTGATTTTTCATTCCCCTGCGGCAGCCTTCCTTTCATAAAACAGCGCTTCAAACTCCTCGTATTTCTTCGGGTTGATTAGAAACAGCTGGGTGCCCAGGAAATTCCTGTTCTCGTCATAGGTGCGCATGATGCCCACATAGACATCCATGCTCCTGAATGCCTCGTAATTCCTGTCCCTGATTTCGAATGGCATTGTGAGCTCGTAGCACATTATCCCAAGCACCTTAATCATCTTGATTCCCAAAAACACCCTGTCTGTCAGGTGCTTCCGCTCCTGCTCCTTCACTGGCTTGCCAATCGTTCCCAGCCCGATAATCTCATCGGCCGTGGCCCTCAGCCAGCTCTCCTCATTCACCGGCGTGCGCAGGAGCATCGGGTCGAAGGTCACATATTCATTGCAGTCCAGCTCCACGTCATCCCTGCTGGTGATTTCTATCTTGCCATCGCTGATTGGCGCGAGCGTCAATCCATATGGCTCAATCATGCCCTTGAATTTCCTGCCGCTGTCAGTAAGCGCAAATTTGGATGATTTGAATTCGTTCTTCTTTGTGAAATTCCTGGCTTCCACTATGCTTGATTTGTGTATGGGGTCAAGGAACTTGATTATGCTGAAATAGAGGTCGAACTCGCTGTCCGTTGCCAACATTTTGATTAGGTCTGAGAGCGGCTGGGCCTTTGGTTTTGCATAGACGCGCATCTTTGATTTGTAAAGTGGATAGGACATGTTATGCTCAAACGCCTTCTGCAGGGAATCTTCCTTTACTGTCTTTATCGGGAGTATGTTTGCTATTTTCTCGGACAGCGCAGGGATTGCTTTTGGGTCGATTTCAAAGCTCTCTGTGTCAAACACCTCTTCGTCGCTGTCAAAGGTGACTACTGTGGCAAGCGCCTGCTTGCCGTTCTTCTGGAAAACAATCTCCTTGATGAGCCAGCGCTTCTGAGCGATGAAATCGATTATCTCCTCCCAAACCTGCTTGGTCAGTTCCATTTTCTCATCTCAGTTGATGAAACCGAAGAGCGCTGGCGGTCTATATCGGTGTGTTCACCGAAGACCTTGCGCTCATTCTGTTTCCCCAAGCCCCTTCATGCGCTTATACTTTTTCTCTCCGTGAACGCTCTCTTTTTTGTAAAAAGAGAGGGCTCAGTTCTTAAATAATCTCCTAACTTTTTTAACCCTATCCTCCAGGGAAATTTCATCGGTGACCCTGTCATAGACCGCCGAGCGGCCGCTGTATTCGAGTATTTCCTGCTTGTCGACGCCTGTCTTTTCTGCGGCCATTCCCAGGGAAAACCCCTTTGCATAAAGCGTGCCTCCGGTTTTTACATGCGCCTTGTGGATTACGTCCTTGACATAGCGTTTGTCAGATTCATCCAGCAGCCTCAGCCGTTCCACAAGCTGGTCCAATATGGTGAGGATGCCCCGGTCATCTGTTTCAGTGCTCAGCTGCTCCAGCAGCTTCTCGATTGAGAGTATAGCCTTAGGGTTGTCAGCATACCTGGGTTTGCTCACTACCTTGCTCAGCGTGTAAGAGACGATGGCAAGCAAAAAGTCCGTCTGGTTGAAATCTATTGCCACTGCATCAGTATATTTGTCATTGAGCTTCCTGAGCTTGCGGGAGTCGCGTGCCAGGAAATATTTGTAGAGCTCTTTGGCATTCCCTTTAATCATAAAATCACCCAACAAGGAAACCAACTAATTAATTGGTTGGAGGAATTGCAGTTTAAATATACCTTTAAAAGTATCTCCAAATTAATATATATAGCTGAGACAATGAGGAAATGCATAGTTTTGAATATTGTGGATTTAACTCCTAAAAAATCAAGATTATTACGTTGCGTGTTTTCTGAATATTTGAAAGTACCAAACAAGACATTGGAGTTGTTGCCCAAAGCATCTTCCTCAAACCAGTTGCACCACTTAACATACTCAGGCATAAGAGAAACCTCCCTTTTGCCATCTGACATTATTCAGGAGGCAAGGAAAGACATTTGGGTCAAACGAAGAAAAATTAAAAACAAAATTGCCAGCGCTTCTATCAGGCTTAACAAAAGATGGTTCAAATTCGTCAAAACAAAGAGAAATAATCCTTGTTTTAAGATTACCTACTCGCCTAGACAATCGCTTGCAATTCCTGTTAAGAAAAACAGGCAGTTTCAAAGGTTCAATTCCTTTACTTCCAGCGGATGGGTTTTTGACAACATTTCTCTTCTCAAAGATGGGAAAATTGCAGTTATTCTTGAAAAAGAATTTGAAAAGCCCAAACTCCTCCGACGATATGCACTTGGCATTGACATAGGCTCTTCTGTTTTGGCGTCTGTCAGTATTTTTGATATTGTAAAATCCAAAGTTATCAGGCAGCTTTACTTCGGAAAGGACATTGCCCTCAGGCAACAAAGGTATTCCAAAAGAAGGGCATATTTGCAAAGCCTTGCTGATAAAGGTTCCGAAAGAGCAAGAAAGAGCCTTAAGCGGCTGAAGAGAAAACAGGAAAATTTTGTCAAAACAAGAAGCGGCCAAATTGCTAAAGGGATTGTAACGCTCGCTCAAAAATATGATGCTTGCATATCTATTGAAAAACTTAAGAATATGAGAGGCAAAAAGGGGAAGTTTAACAAAAAAGCCAACACTAAAATTAACCGAATCCCTTACGGAAAATTCAGGGAATTTTTGAAATCCAATTGTGAGCTTTTTGAAATTCCTTTTTACGAAGTTGACGCTTACCGCACTTCCAAATGGTGTTCCCATTGCGGTGCAGTGAATAACGGGCACTATTCCGGAAATTACAGCCTGTATAAATGCAAAGAATGTGGCCTGATTGTGAATAGTGACAGGAAGGCAAGCCTTGCAGTCGCTGTCAAATCTGTATTGGAGCGGAGTTCTCAACGTCTCAACAACCTTGATTTTGTCCAGATTTCCAATACCAAAGTCCCTGTAAACGGGTTTTTTCGTCCAGATGATGTTGGTTTGAACGTTGCCGTGCAACATAATAATCAACTGATGGAAAGCCAGCCAATTCTTGGTAGGTAGTTTACAAACCATTTTAAGGACAGATAACTTAAAATTAAATACCCTCTGGGTATAGCTCTCGCATCCTTTAGATGCTCAATAGATGTAAGTTATTTTTATTTTGGTGGGTGTATTTCATGGACAAATTCGAACGGTTAGGCACTGCACGCAAATACATTGAAGAGGCAAAGAACAATATCGGCAGGAAACTCACGGTTGCCGGTTGGGTGCATGAGCTGCGCGACCTGGGCAAGGTGCGCTTTGTTCTCCTCCGCGACAAGACAGGCATGGTGCAGGTGACTGCCAAGAAGGGCGAGGTCAGCGATGACATCCTCAAGCTCATGGATCTGCAAAAGGAAACTGTCATAGAAGTCACTGGCACTGTGCGCGAGATGAAGAACGCGCCCGACGGCATCGAGCTCGTCCCGGAAACGCTCCAGGTGCTCGGCACTGTTTCCATGAAATTGCCAATTGATGTGAGCGACATGGTGCCGGCTGAGCTGGACACCCGGCTCAACTACAGGTATATCGACCTTCGCAGGGAAATCCCCAAGGCTATTTTCAGCATAAAGAGCGTGGTGGCAAACTCCTTCCGCAACTATCTCTGCGGCCATGGCTACACGGAAATTTTCACGCCCTGCATCATTTCGGCAGCCTCAGAAGGCGGCGCCAACCTATTCCCCATCATCTATTTTGACAGGGAGGCGTTCCTGGCGCAATCGCCCCAGCTCTACAAGCAGATTGCAGTGGTTGGCGGCATGGACAAGGTCTTCATGACAGTGCCTGCCTTCCGTGCAGAAAAGCACAACACCACCTGCCATCTCAACGAGGTCATCCAGATGGATATCGAGCAGGGCTTTGCCAACCACCACGATGTGATGGACGTGTCGGCAGCCGTATTCACCCATGTGCTCAAGACAGTCAATGAAAAATGCAAGGCCGAGCTCGCAGTGCTGAAGACCGAGGTGAAGGTGCCGAGCGAAGTCAAGCGCTACACCTACTCTGAGGTTGTTGAGCTGCTCAACAAGAACGATTTCAAGATGGAATGGGGCGAGGACTTCACCCGCGAGACAGAAAGGGCGGTCTTTAACATATTGAAAGAAGAGCTCTATTTCATCTATGACTGGCCTACTCAGATACGCGCATTCTATTCCATGCCCAACGATGACGAGAAGACCTGCAAGGGCTTTGACCTCATGTATCGCGGGCTTGAGATTTCCTCGGGTGCCCAGCGTATCCACATTCCGGAGCTGCTCATCACCCAATTGAAGAAGCGCGGCTTGAACCCGACAGACTTTGACTTCTATATCCGCGCGTTCAGGGCAGGCGCGCCGCCCCACGCGGGCTGGAGCATAGGCCTTGAAAGGGCTACCATGGTGATTTGCGACCAGAAAAATATCCGCGAAGTTGCCATGTTCCCAAGAGACCGGACGAGACTGACGCCCTAACCCGGCTGAGTTATGCAACAGGGCATTAAAACAGGTGAGTGCAGATTTTCCAAGCCAAACCCTTATAAATATGATTTCATACAATAAAGTATGAGGTATGAACTATGGGGTTTGTAAGGGCAACGATTGTGATTGATGAGCACCTGGCAGCCAGGGTCAGGCAGGCCTTTGAGGGTAATCTTTCCAAGGGCATAAATTCACTTCTCCGCGAGCATCTTCAGGAAAAGAAAAACCCAGAATTGTTTGGCATCCTTAAGGGCAAAGTCTCAATCAGGGATCTTGAGGCGATTGACCGCGAAGAGGAAGAGGCAGAACGAAATGACCCATTGCTTCGTCGTTGACACGTATGCCTGGCTGGAATATCTGGGCGGAAACGTTTCATACAAGCAGCTCATGGATGAGACCCCTCTTAAAACACCAATTATCGTTCTTGCAGAGCTTTCGCGCGTATTCCGGAGAAGGGGTGTAAAAGAGGCAGATGCCCAAAGGATGATTGAAAATATATCAGGCCGCAGTGTCATACTCCCCCTTGATTCGGTGCATGCCGTGGGTGGCGGAGCGCTTGCGGAAAATGAGAAGCTGGCGCTTGTAGATGCAATAATCTATAGTTACGCGTCAAATGATGAAAAGTTGCTTACCGGCGATGAGCACTTCCGCGGCAAAAAGAACGTCTTGCTTGTGAAATGAAGTTGCAGAAGACATACAGTAAAAATCATAATTTATCGTGAAGTTGGCAGAATACCCCGCCCTTCGGGCGGGGATGAATGCCAAGCGTCAACTTCACGAGAATTCAAGGACAACAGTCCTTGAGATTTTCGCTATCAAGCGAAAACTGGATTTCCGAATGAGCCTTCATACCCTGCACATTGTGCAGGGTCTCTCGCATCAGCGAGAGAGGCTCTTCGGAAAATCTGA
>MNVF01000014.1 GCA_001871535.1 Candidatus Micrarchaeota archaeon CG1_02_49_24 | reverse complement strand
CGCTATTAAGCGAAAACTGATTTTCGAATGAGCCTCATACCGCCCAGCTTGCGGGCGGTTTGAATCGACCTGCTGGTCGATAGCTCAACAGCAGAGCTGTTGATTGAATGCACCTGTTGGTGCATAGCTCTCGCATGCTGATACATGCTCGATGGCTCTTCGAAAAATCTGATCTCGATTCAGCAAAGAAAGTGATTTGTTGAAGGGCAGCACTGATACGCCCAGAGGTGCAATTCTATGAAGCCAGAAACACCAAACCAAAAAAAGGAACCCAACGACATTCAGTCGTTGGAGGATGTCAGGAATCTGAAACCAAGGGCTGAAGCCCTTGGAGTGTTCATGTAATCTATAAAAAGGTTATCCTGATAATGTAAAACTGTGGTAGAGCCTTCTCTCTTTACAAGAGCCTCTTTCTTTAGAAAAAGGCCCTCTCTTGGATTTTGCCAGATGGCAAAAAGCTCGACAGCAAAGCTGTCGATTTCACAGAAAGAGATGCGAATTGAGCCCTAATGGGCTCAATGGCACCGCATCGATGACAACAGTCGTCGAGATATGCACCATGAGGTGCATCTGATGCGCGAAGCGCATTCGGGACCCTGGGGAGAGAAAGGTAAAGGAGAAAGATATAGAACCCCCGGAAAGAGAAAAGGTATAAGACCTTTGGGAGAAAGAAACTACAAGAGATAGAAAAGAACCCTCAGGAAGAGAGAAAGTAAAAGAGAAGATCTATATGAGCCCGATGCAAACCATGCGACCAATCCCCGGAAACAAGTTCAAACAAAAACCAGTAAGCCCAGAAACAGATTTCTCTGGAAGTGTTGGCAAGCTTAACCGTCTTACCCAGCGCCATCTTAAGAGCACCGAGCTGCTGGGCAAGCAAATAAATGGCCTGACAGCCCCGCCAACCCTCAACTTGGACGAGTTCACAAAGCACGGTTCTGCCGTAGGCGAGCAGGTTGCAATCGGCAGTTCACCCATTGCGCCTATATTCCCGGCAGAGGCAGATGCCATCGAAACGTATATAGTGCGGCCCCTTGATGCGTTCAGGGACCGGGCACGTTCGTTTGTCGACGGCCTTGTAGCTTCATTCATGGCGATTGTTGGCATGAAACGAGGCATGCATGCCGGCTCAGTAGAAGCAATTTCCCAGTTGCGCGCACTCTCCCGTGTCTACATCAGTGAATGCAGGAGCCCTGAGGATTTGGCAGTGCTTGAGCGCGTGATTGCCGAGTCCTATTTCGGCCTGCTGTTTGCTGCCCATGCCCACAAGACAGGCGCATTGGGCGAAACAAAGGCATTCGACCGCTATCAGGGCACGATAAACAGGTTCATCCTGCGCTGGAAGAAAAATAGAAGATAAGGCACGGGCATATGGACTGGAAGATACACGTCATCCTTGCAATTATTCTTTATGCGCTCCTCGTCCAGGTCATGCCGCAGGGGTCGCCGGAGCGGATAGCCCTCCTTTTGCTGGTGACAGTTGCGGGCTGCCTTCTCCCGGACATTGATTCCAAGTCCAGCCTCATGTCGAAAATCATTGAGATAATCCTGGTTTTCATCATTTTCATAGCTATTTACTATCTTACCAACTCTATCCTGTTTTCCCTGGCCGGGGTGCTTGTGTTTTTTATCCTGTCGGCAGTGGCCAGAAAATACCTGATGGAGGGCCATCGTGGGTTCACCCACGGTTTTGCCGCGCTTGCGCTGTTTGCAGTTGCTATCTATGCGCTCACGCAGGATTTGGAAATAGTTGTTTTCGCAGGTGCAGGCTACCTTTCCCATGTGCTTGCAGATAAACTGTTGTGAACAGTCTGAATCAATTAAATAGCTTAGGCCATTTGTTCACTGCTTCCGTCAGCCTTGCCCACAATCACCATATCAACCTTTGTGAAGATGCCAGTCTCCACAACGCCTGGGATCAGCACCAGTTCCTTTTCAAGCTTGGGCAGCGATTTTTCACTGCCAGCCTTCATTTCAACATCTACAATCAGGTTCCCATTGTCTGTCAGGCATTCATTCCCGCCCGTTTCCCTCACCACGCCCTTCAAATCCAGTTCCCTGAGTTTTCCAATCACAAATTCCCTGGAGAATGGCACAATTTCCACAGGCACCTTATAATCCTTCGTTTCCAATTTCCCCTCATCCACCATTATCACAAATTTCTTTGCATTATATTCCACAAGCTTCTCCCTCAGGAGCGCGCCGCCATAGCCCTTTATTGCCACCAGCTTGCCGCCAACCCTGAAAATATGGTCAGCCCCGTCCACTGCAAGGTCAACCGAGACAAGCTCTGCCGGCGATGCAATCTTCAGCCCCAGTTCCCTTGCCAGGGCTGCAGTCCTTTCCGAAGTCGGAAGGCAACTGCCCCCGAAGCCGCCTGCGGCAATCAAATTCACGAATATTTCGGCAGTGCTTCCAGTGCCCAGGCCAAGGGTTTTCGGATTTTCCTGCTTCACGAGCTTTGCCGCCTCGGCAGCGGCGGTTTCCTTTGCGCTAGTCATGCCTCTCTCTCCTTATGCCCTATGAAATAATAGAGCGCAGCGCCAATAATGCCTGTTAAGAGCACGATGAGTGCCCACAGTATCTTCCAATTGCTTTCGTTTTTGGCAGTGAGTATCATATAAAGCGCCCATATGACTGCGGCGGTGCTGGCTATAATCAGCGCAAATATGAGCAGAAAGAAAAACGCATAGATGAAGCACATGAGCCCCATCATTCCAAATATCCCAGCAATCGCAGCATCAGCAGCTGCGGCGTTGGTTGCGCTTGCAAATTCAATAATCATAGTTTCACCTATTATTTATTGGGAAAAAGGGCAATATAAAATAAGAAGTAAAATAAAAAAACTGAAAAAAAGCAAACGGCCTACCTTCATGCCTGCCTTTCCTTGTGGCCGATGAAGTAATAGATTATGGTGCCGATAATACCCAGCAAGAGAACGACAACCGCCCAAAGTATCCTCCAGTTATTCTCATTCTTTGCCGTAAGTATCATCCACAGGCTCCAAATCCATACTGCAAAAATTCCAAGCCCAATTATGGCTGCAACTGCATACCCGCCGCAGTACAATAAGCTTAATCCATCAAATACATTTGCCATAATCTCAACCTCGTTGGTGTGTATCAGCTACTTATTATTCATCCGCATGCCCGATTTATTAACCTTTCCTTAGTTTTCATTAATTATATTCCGCATTTATTTTCACATAGTCAAAGCTCAAATCGCTGGTCCAGATGGTAGCCTCTTCGTTCCCCGAACCCAAGTCTATCTCAATTTCAATGAACCTGCCCTTTAGGTCAATGGCCCTTGCCTCTTCATAGAGCAGCTTTCCCTCGCGGAAACACTCAATGCCGTTCACCCTGAGCGCCACCTTATCCGGCTTCACCCTAAATTTTACCTTGGCATAGCCGACGGCTGCGATTATCCGCCCTACATTCGGGTTGTTGCCGAACATGGCGGTTTTGACAAGCTTTGAATCAGCCACTGCAAATGCTATCCCCTCAGCGCTTCTGGTATCAGGCGAGCCTTTCACTGTGATTGTGAGGAATTTGGTTGCCCCCTCTGCATCCTCGATGAGCATCCTTGCGAGCTTTGCGCACACCGAATGCAGTGCATTTCCGAATTTTGCAAACAGCTCCCCATCGCACCCAATCTGGCTGTTGCCAGCCATTCCATTGGCCATCACCACCACTGAGTCATTGGTGCTGGTGTCGCCGTCAATGGTGATGCGGTTGAATGTGGTGTTCACAGATGCGGCAAGAGTTTTCTTCAGCCCCTCCTGCGAGATGTTTGCATCGGTGGCAATGAAACAGAGCATGGTCGCGAGCTTTGGCGAAATCATGCCAGATCCCTTGGCAATGCCAACAAACTTTACTTTCTTCCCGTCTATATCTGCCTCTTCTGCAACGATTTTCTGCGTTGTATCCGTTGTCATGATTGCCTGTGCCACAGGCATTGCATTATCCGAAAGCCCGCTGGTGAGGGCTGGCATGCATTCAATTATTTTCCCAACAGGCAACGGCCTCCCGATTATGCCTGTCGAGAAAAATAGCACTTCCTTTCCCCCAATCCCAAGCTGCCTGGCAAGCGCCTTGGCCGCAGTTCTCGCATCTTTCACACCCTGCTTGCCAATGCATGTGTTGGCGTTGCCTGAATTCACCAGGAGTGCCCTGGCCCTGCCTTTTTTCACAATCGGCATTGAGTACATGAGCGACTCTGATTTCACCCTGTTGGTGGTGAACATGCCTGCCACCGTGCACTCTTGCTCTGAGACGATTGCACCAAGGTCATTGTTCTTGAATTTGATGCCGCAGTTCATTCCGTTTGCCTTGAACCCGCCCGGGTAGGTTATTATGTTATCCTCTGTTTGGCCAGTTTGTCCTTCCATAATCTGCACGCTCCACAAATCTTGCTATGGTTATTTGGTTAGGTAAAACTAAATTTATATTGATTCAATGCTGGCGGTCAAATTGATTTTTATTCTTTGGCTCATTATACTCTATCATGCCAATGCCCTCCGACCTGCCCCCTATGAAGGAGCGAATAGGCACCCCCCTGAAAATGGGCAACAAAGTAACCTGCGGCATTGACAAGCTCGACGTAATCCTTGAGGGCGGGTTCACCAGGGGCAGTGCGGTATCTTTTTTCTGCAGCCACAGCGTGGCCAAAAACCTCTATCCCCTCCAATTTGCCAACAGCGGCCTGAAGTCCAACGAGGGCATCATCTACGTGCTTGCTGATTTCTCCATCGACATGATGGAGCAAATGGCCCGTGACCATAGCCTTACCAGGATATCCCGTGATTCCATCTACACCATTGACTGCTCAAGCTGGGCTGGCGGCAAGGGCATAAACCCGCAATCCCTTGAGGAAATCTCCATCCAGCTCAATGCAGGCCTGTCCAAGCGCTCCAGGGAAACCAACAGGGTGGTGATTCATTCCCTCTCTACAATACTGCTCTACAATGACATAAGCCACGTGTTCAAATTCGTGGGGTTTATCAATTCCAAGCTCAAGTCAACCGATACGACAATCATATACGTGATTGACAAGAGCCTCCACTCCGCCCAGGTGATAAATACTATTAAGCACCTTTCAGATTACATTATTGAGATAAAGGAAGAAGATGCGGACTCGCAGCTCGTGCTTGAGGTGAGCAGCATCACCATGCTGCCAGTGGTGGCAGAGGTGCTGATAGGCGGAACCGGGTTGGAGTTGGCGTAATGGTCTGGGGTCTAGAGTTTAGGGTTCAGGGTTTCGAGTTCCGAGACTTGAAGACCGTTTTGCCTTCGGCAAAATACAGAGGAGGACATATATTATGGATTCGATACGGGTTGCGCTCAAGGAGGCGCTGATAGCGCTCGAAAAAGGTGCCAGGGAAATCAAGTCCTGCGCCATCATCAGGCGCGACGGCATCATGCTGGAATCCACCCTGCCGCTCTCGATGGGCACAGGCCCGCTTACCAAGCTCGACCTTAAGCGCGGCACTGCGACAGTCGCGCGCCTGGGCGCCCTGCTGGCAAATACCTCCGATGTGGTATCAGGCGAGCTTGGGCGGGGCAACCTTCAGCAGCTGGTGGTGGATACACCCGAAGGCAAGATGGTCCTTTTGGGCGCCGGGCCGGAGGTAATACTGCTCTGCCACGTAAAGGAGCTCACGCCAATCGTGATGCTCAACATTTCAGGGGCCTGTGCAAAAATAAAAAAGATACTTGCATGAGCGAGCCTTTTTTCTTTACACAAGAAAAAACCCTCGGGAAAAAAGAAAGTATAAGTGAAGACGAGCCTTTTTTCTTTACACAAGAAAGTTGGATTTCACCAGTTGGCTTTTCAGATGCTCCTGTTGGAGCATATCTCGACAACTGCGGTCGTCGATCACCTGCGGGTGAAAATCTCGCCGGCTGTTGTCGCC
>MNVF01000090.1 GCA_001871535.1 Candidatus Micrarchaeota archaeon CG1_02_49_24 | reverse complement strand
AGATCAGATTTTCCGAAGAGCCTCTCTCGCTGATGCGAGAGACCCTGCACAATGTGCAGGGTATGAAGGCTCATTCGGAAATCCAGTTTTCGCTTGATAGCGATTGAATCTTGCCAGTTGGAAGATAGCTCGTAAAGTCCTGCTGGACTTTCCGAAAATCTCAAGGGCTGTTGTCCTTGAATTCTCGTGAAGTTGGCGCTTGGCATTCATCCCCGCCCGAAGGGCGGGGTATTCTGCCAACTTCACGATAACACTAACAAACAGAAGTATAAGACCGGGAATCTGAATCCCAAAACAAGCCTTCGGAAAGCGAAAGCTCTGCTGCCCTCATGAACTCTTCTGCGCGCTCAAGCTTTGAGTTTATTTCAGATTGCATGAAAATCACCTATCCCCAGAAAGGAGAGCGATACGAGTAGCAATATAAAGCTAAGGATGAGGGTATGCCCCAACCTGATTTTACCAGTCACAGCCACGTCAGTGATTATTCAAATAACGTTTAAAAGGGTGCTGTCGGACAAATTGGCCAATTAGAGATTCCGTTACTTTTTCTTGGCAAAACTGCTCACCAAATCGCAATATTTGATTAACGGCTGGCTTAGGCTTTCGCCTGAGATGGCCAGCTCGACACCCTCTTTTTTGCCTTTTATCAAATTGATTATGTCTTCATTTGAGAGATAGCCGAACTCAACCGCTGTTGATATCCCTGACAAAATCACCAGGTCATATCCCCCTTGCAATGATTCGCGCGCCTTCTCAAGTGCATAGGCAACTGATTCAGTATCGGATTCATTCGGGGAGAAACATTTTTTGCAAAAGGCATCCGGGGAGGCAGAGAGAGCGTGGCCGCATTCGGGAAATTTCGCAAAAAAATCAATGCCTGCGGAGTTGAGCTTCTCTTTCCCTGCCAGAAGGAGATCATGGGAAAAATCGCGCTTCAGAAAAAATATTACGCACACCCTGAACCCGTGGCCTGCTGCGCGAATGGCCTGCCCAAGGAGGGAATAGGAATGCATGCTGCCGCAATAGCAATAGACCATGCCAAGTTCTGATTTTTCAACCCGCGCCATTGATAATTGAATGCAGGAGAAAATTAAAATCGTGCCTAGTGGCCTGCAGTTTAGCATATTGGGCAGGTGGTGAGCGGTTGCATCCCTCTACTTTTGTCTCTGTAGACGGTGATACCCTTGCACCCAAGCCGGTAGGCGAGCAGGTAGGCATTCTCCACGTCGCTTATGGTGGCATTGGAGGGCAGGTTCACTGTCTTGGAGACGGCATTGTCGGTGTATTTCTGAAAGACCGCCTGCATGGCCACGTGCCAGTAGGGCTCCACATCAAATGCAGTGGCAAACACTTTTCTGATGTTTTCTGGGATATCCGGCACTGCTTTTGCGCTGCCGGGTGCGCCAATTTTCAAAACAAGCTCATCCGAATACAGCCCAACGCAGGCAAGCGCTGATCTGAAATATTTGTTCACATACTGCAATTCCCTGCCGCCAAGCACCTGCTTCGTATAAGCAAGGGAAAACACCGGCTCGATGCCTGAGGAGACGTCGGCTATCATTGACAGGGTGCCAGTGGGCGCGATGGTGGTGCGGGTGGCATTGCGCATCTTTCTTTTTTTCACGCCAGCTCCATAAATGCTTTCCTGCCAATTAGGGAAGCACCCTTTTTCCCTTGCGAGCGATTCGCTTGCCCTGTCGGCTTCCCTTTGGATGAAGGACATGAGCTGTTTTGCAACGTGGATGCCTTGCTTTGAATCGTAGGGAACGCCTATTTGAAAGAGAAGGTCGGCAAACCCCATTATTCCCAAACCAATTTTTCTATTTGCCCGCGTGATGGACGATATTTGTGGGAGTGGATACTGGCACATATCGATTACATCGTCTAAAAATCGGACAGACAGATGAATTGCTTTTTTTAATCGCTTGTAGTCGATTTTGCCGTGCTTGCAGAAGTTTGCAACATTGAGAGAGCCGAGGTTGCAGGATTCGAATGGCAAAAGCGGAGCTTCGGCACAGGGATTGGTACTTTCAATGCGGCCTAGCGCAGGGGTGGGATTGGTGCGAGGCGCGTTTATCCTATCCAGGAAAACTATGCCCGGGTCGCCGTTGCGCCAGGCCTCGCTGGCGATCATTTTGAAAACTTCGCGGGCATTCAGCTTGCTCCTGTACATTTCTTTCTCCCAGGGGTCTTTCTTTCTGTGAAATCGGAAGCTTTGCTTCCGAGCTTTTCGCCATCGGGCGAAATCCAAGAAAGAGGCCTCGGTAAGTGGATTGACTAGCGCGTAATCACCATTTTCCCGCAGGGCATTCAAAAATTCCCTGGTGACAAGCACCGAGATGTTGAAATTCTGCAGGGAGTCCATGTCTTTTTTCGCTGTGATGAATGAAATGATGTCCGGGTGATCGATGCGCAGCATGCCCATGTTGGCGCCGCGGCGCTTGCCACCCTGAAGGACTGCATTTGTAGCTGAATCAAAAACGTGCATGAAAGAAACCGGGCCTGAGGCAACGCCTGAGGTGGTTTTCACAGGCGAGCCGGCAGGCCGGAGATGGGAGAAATTGAAGCCGGTGCCACCGCCGCTTTTCTGTATTACGGCAGCCCATTTGATGGCATTGAATATGCTTTCTATGCTATCGTCAACCGGGAGGACAAAGCAGGCGGAAAGCTGCTGCAACGGCGCGCCGGCATTCATCAATGTCGGGGAGTTGGGAAGGAAATCAAGGCTGAGCATCAGCTCGAAAAAATCGGCTTCGATGTGCGCTGCCTGTTTTTCGGTCTTGCCATATTGTTTTTCTGCCTGCGCTATGTTGTGCGCCACCCGCCTGAACATTTCGTCCGGGGATTCGCACACCCGGCCGCTGCAGTCACGGAGGAGATAGCGCTCTGCCAGCACGACCATGGCATTTAGGGAGAGTGGGCATTTGAAATCTTTTCCTATAAGCTTCCTTTTCAGCTCGCGGAACTCGGTGCGCTCTTTCCTGTAGAGAATGTAGGCTTTCGCAGTGGCGGCGTGGCCCCGCTCGATAAGAACCTTTTCTACAATGTCCTGAAGTTCCTCGACTGAGGGAATTTTACCGCTGAATTTGGCGTTGGCAACTTTAACGACCTCGTTCGCGAGGCGGCTGGCGAGCTTGCTGTCCCTGCCGCCCACGGATTTGGCTGCCTTGAAAATCGCCAGCTTTATGTGCGAACGGTCGAATGGCACAATGCGGCCGTCGCGCTTCCTTATCTGTCTTATGGACATGTGGAAAAAAAGGCAGGCATTGAATAAAAATGTATCAATGGCGCAACAGCGCAAATGCACAGTTGCCAATAGGAGGGGGTAAGGAGTCTAGGACAACCTAGGGGGACGCTTCCCCCTTGGTGGTCCTGTGCCAAGGGCGATCGAGCGCCTGGCGCGAGAGTTTTTCGCAACTGCGAAAAGCCCGAAGGCACGAACGAATGTGAGTGCCAAGGGCGAGATTTGAACTCGCGGCCTACAGATTACGCAGAGAGACAAGTTATATCATCGCCAATAAAGGCTCATCACTCAAATGTCAAGCATATGAGTCTGTCGCTCTAACCAGGCTGAGCTACCTTGGCATCAATTGAATTAATTATTTGGTTGAAAGCTTTTATTTATGTATTCGGAAAAAGACGGGCAAAAAAAAGAACTCCAGAAAGTTAAACAGAAAGTCAGCGCCTGAATGCATACATTATTGCTTATATTACTTGGGACTATTTTTGAATGGCAGCTCCAATCCGGCGAGGCGCTCGCCGGTGATTGCCATTAAGAAAGCCTTGCCACTCAGGGATGCGAAATCGCCATCTTTCAATTGGATGCCATTCTGCTCAAGCACCTCGTTGGTGTCGCCGCCGCCGAATATGCATCTCACTGGAGACGCTACGATGGCACGGAGCACCTCAATGCTGCCTTTTGCAAACAATGGGTTTTCATAGGCGCCCAGGGGGCCGTTGATTATGATGGTATTTGCTTCTGCAAGCGCTTCGATGAACGAGCCAACCGTATCGCTGCCGATGTCGAAATAGGCGCGGCCATCTGCCCTCTCAACATCGCATTCCTTCCGGATCCCGTTTTCTTCATAGGCAAGGTCCATGGGCAATAGGATGTTCTTTGCAGTGGCAAGCGAGCCAACCGGTTCTGCCTTGGGCAGGGCAATTTTCGCACCTTTGGCTGCAAGCACGCAGTTCGCAAGCAGGCCGCCGAGCATAAAGAGCGCTGCCTTATCCCTGTATTTGTCAATGATTGCAATTGAATCCCTGACTTTCCCGCCGCCAAGGAGGAAATACACGGGCTGCTTGAGCGTGCCGCCTCGCATGCCCATGATGACAGCATACTCACGGGCAAGCACAGGGCCCATATAGGTAGGCTTGCCGGTATAGGAAAAACCGACGACGCTGGCGTGCTCCCTGTGGGCGACCGAGAGTGCGTCGAGCATGAATGCATCGCATAAATCGCCCAATTTGCTTATGAGAGTGAAGTTTGCGAAATCAGAATGGGATGAGTATTTGGCTGTTTCGTCATCAAGAAAGCGCACGTTTTCCAGCAGGATGATGTCGCCATTTTTCATGGCAGTGAGCAGGGCGCGCACTTTGTCCATATCGGCATAATCAATGAATTTCACTGGCTTGCCACAAGCCTCCTCAAGCAGGGGCGCATGGCCTTTCAATGAGATGAAATCAGGCTCGCCCTTTTGGCCCTGGTGGGCCATCAAAATGGTTTTGGCGCCTGCATCAGAAAGCGCACGGGTGGTCCGGGCACAGGCTGTGAGGCGCGCATGGGGCTGCACCCTGCCATTAATAACAGGAAGGTTCAGGTCGCCCCTTACAAATACGCGCTTGCCTGCAAATTGAGCCATAACCATACTCATAAAACACACCCGCCTAAATGTAGTAATTGTATATTATGATGAAAAATCTTAATAAATCAGATTTCACGAAGAGCCGTCCTCGCTGATGCTCGGAACCCAGCGCGAAGCGCTGGGTATGCGGCTCATTCGAGAAATTCTCATGAATTGGCGTCTTGGCATTCATCCGTGCGCGAAGCACACGGTATTCTGCCAATTCACGATAAGTTACTTTGTTAGGGTGTAGATGACATTCCGACTCGAGTGGGCGCATTTCGCCCGGATAGTGCTGGTTTTGGTGCCTGCCGTGCCTGATTCATTAAGCCCACCAATGGGTGTTCGGGCAGAGTTGCTGACCTGAGAGATGCGATTGCTTGCCTCAGAAGCTCAGCGCCTTTGACAGGCGGCACTTGGCTAGAGCCTGCTTGGTAAATGGTTATGCCGGACAGGGTGCCTGCCTCTTGCATCTGCTCTAAGACGGGAATAGCCTCGCAGCAGCCAAGTGCCTCAACTGCCATCACCGCATTGAAAAGAATAGACAGGTTGAGGGATTGAAATCCGACAAGGAGGGTGATGAGCTCCCGACCTACCGGAATCCTGGCTGCTGCGATGAACATGAGCCAGTCGCAGGCATTGATGAATTCCAAGTCGTTTATTTTTTGTTTTTCAATTAGCCTGGCAAGTTTGCGCCTTGCCACGCCGGTTATGGCTTCTGATTTGCAGGCTGCAGGATGATTTGCGGCAAGCAGCTCGAGAAAATTTAAATCACGCACGACTCGGGTTGATGAATCGTTACCGTTGGGCTTGAAAAAACGGTAGTGGACTGCAACGCCGCCGGCCTCGAGCACACGTGCTACAGATTCAAGGGAATCCGGCAGCAATTCCGAAAGGGTCTGGAGGCAGTTGCCCATGGAATCCAGGGCACGCTCGCACTGCCCGATGGGGTACTCGCCGGAATGGTTTTTGTATTTTTCAAATCTGCCAAGCTGGAAAGTTAAATCGCTAAAAGCGAGCTTGGCGGTTTCGACTTTTTCAGCATCTGACTGCGTAGTATCCATAGAAACACCGAGAGATTATCGTGAATTGGCAGAACCGAATGCAGCTAAGGCTGCATGCGGCGCTATTGAGCCATCGACACAAAGTGTCGAGCTATCGAAAACAACAGTTTGTGAGATTTTCGCGCTGGCGAAAACTGACCGACCAACAGGTCGATTCAAACTGGCTCAGTCTGTGTACTGCCTGCCTTGCAGGCAGTTGGCTCTTCGTAAAATTTAATTCTAAGGGGCATATTGCTCTGTTGGTTAATGTCAAAAAATAATTATAAATGGCTAACATTGAATTTGCCAACAAACACGCATTCTTATTTAATACCTTAAATCATAAGAAACGGACATGAATAACACCCTTAGGGAGCTCGCTGAAAAGGAGCGCCTGCCCCTTGTGAAACTCAGGGATGGGATTGGGAAGGGCACAATAGTGGTGCTCAAGCATAAGGATAACCAGAATGCATGCGCAATCGGCACTGGGTGCTATACAAAAGTGAATATGAATTTAGGTGTCTCTTTTTCCAGCCCCCTGGAGCTTGAGCTTCAGAAATTGAGGGCTTGTGAGGAGCTGGGCACTGACACTGTGATGGACCTTTCCACAAAAGATACGGTGCGCACCCTCAAAACCATGCTGGAGCATGCGAAGGTGCCCACGGGCACGGTGCCAATCTACGGCTGCCTGGATGCAGGTGAAGAGGAATTTCTCAAGGCAATTGAAAAACATGTGAAGGCTGGGGCTTCGTTTATCACTGTGCATGCTGCCATCACCAGGACGGGCGCCGGGCTGGCAATCAGGAGAAGGATAACAAAAATCGTCTCAAGGGGCGGCGCCATCCTTGCAAAATACATGGAAGACAATAAAAAGGAAAATCCGCTCTACACGAATATTAGCTATATCATTGGCATGATGAAAGACTCTGGCTGTGCCATGAGCGTGGGCGATGCCCTCAGGCCCGGCTGCCTGGCGGATGCCATGGACAAGGCAATGCTGCTTGAGATGAGGGTGCAGGCTGAAATCGTGGATAAGTGCAGGATGCAAAAAGTCCCTGTATTTTGCGAGGGGCCTGGCCATATGCCGTTTGACAGGATTGCAGAGTGCATGAGATTGCAGAAAAAGGTGCAGAAGGGCGCGCCCTATTATGTGCTTGGGCCGCTGGTGACTGATGTCGCATTAGGCTATGACCATATCAATGCAGCGATTGGCGCGACGGCGGCGGCCATTGCAGGGGTGGATTTCCTCTGCGGGCTTACCCCCTCGGAGCATTATGCACTGCCTACGCTGGAGGATGTGAGGCAGGGGATAATTGCGTTTAAGATTGCTGCCCATGCAGCCGATGTGGTGAAAAAGCCCCAGGCAATGAAGCGCGATAATGAGATGAGCAGGGCGAGGTTCAAATTGGATTGGAAAGCACAGGAAAAATTGGCGATTACGGGATTTAAATTGCCCTGCGAGCTTGGATTGAAAGATTCCGCGCCCTGCAGCATGTGCCTGAGCCTGTGCCCCATGAATATAATTGGGAAAATGCAAAAGAAAAAAGAGAGGAAACTTTGGAAAGTTAGGGCTAACCCAAATCTTTAATTTTTTAAAAGGATATACCACATATATTTAGTGATGGGGCTCGCTCTTAGTAAAATTGACCAACCGCAGCCATTGCAGACAGGAATCAGACCTGTGAGGCATAGCGCCACTCACATCAGGCCTGGTGTCAGCACGCTCAAGGGGCTTCTTTTTGAAACCATAATGAGAACGGACGGGCGCAACACGAGCCTTGTGAAAGCAGCAGTCGCCAAGGCAGAGAAATTGCATGCCGGGCAGGCCAGAGTTTTCGAGGGTACTGAATACATAAACCATCTCTTGAGAGCAGCTGCCATGGCTGCCCACCTTAGGATTTGGAATGGGCACGGCATTGGTATACGGGGAGGAAGTTTTGCCTCGGCTGGGGTGCTCCACGACGCGCTTGAAGACGGGGATATTGCATTCAGAGAGTTGAAGGGATTATTCGGACCGAAAATAGCAAATATGGTAGCTGCGCTCACAAGGCCGGTGCCTGCAGAGGGAAGGATAATCTGTGCAACCGACCAGGAGTATATGCATGCGAGAGATGCCTACCGCCAGCTTCCTCACGAAGAACATGAACGGCTAAGGTTAATGCATAGGGAGGAGCTGGACCTGCAATACCGTGACCTGCTCATAAACAACCGTGCTTCGCTGATGCTCAAGCTGGTTGACATGTTTGACAACAGGGTATACCCCCACCTTATGGATGTGCCAAACAGGCAGAAGAGATACCGCAGGCATCGGCTGGAGCTGAACCTTGTAAGCGCAAAGAACGCTGAGCTTTACAGGCTGCTCATGGCACTTGGGATTGCCTATGGCGGGCTTGAATTCCAGGCGCTCGTAAATGTGATTGACAGAATAGAAGAATTGAGATTCAACAAGGACCAATACTGGCGAAATGTTGGGATAGGCAGCAGATATGCGCTTGCGCTCTCTGACGGCATTTCAGCTGGCAGGTGCGTAATATATACCGCAGACACGCCCCTCAGCATTGAACTCCCCTATGACCGAATCGGGCCGAAACCATCCGAGCTGCTGCTGGGCGTGAGCCCGGAACAGCTGGCAAGAATCTACCCAGGGCTGGATATGGGGGAGGTGGCAAGGCGGACAGTGGCTGTATGTGCTGGGATGGAGGAAGCAGTGGTAACCTCAAAAGCAGAATACATGGACATGCTTGATAATGCGTATGTGCTGGGTGTGGAGACCCACGTGCCGATTGAACATTTAAGAGAGAGGCTCGCCTATTTACAAGTCATATTGAACCCGATTTCAAACAAGTCCCTTTTTCAGGGCTAGTCTTGCTATTTTGAGCCGCGCGCTGCCGCAATGTTTCCGAGCATGAAAAACGGCTTGACATACAGAAACAGAAGAAGCCAGCCGAGGAACGGAATGATGAGACAGATAAATGCAAGGATTTTGCTCACAAAATAATGGATGATTGCGCCCTTCAGCCCTTTTTTAATCGAGCCGCCTGCCGCCATCCCATAGTAGGAATAGTGCATCAAAAATGCCATGAACACCCCGAAAATGACTGCAAGTGCCATTACCGCAGTTGCGACTATGTTGGAGGTCAGCGCAGAAACCCTCGGCATGAGCAGGAATGCCGGCACAATTGGAAGCAGCAGGAGGGCAAGCTGGATGAGTGCAACCTTCATTGTTTTCTTAAAGAAGCCAAGGGCTCGCTCCAGGAATTCTATGAACCCGGTGCCGTTTCCCTGTGCAAGGGAAGACAGGGAACTTATGCAGGCACAGCAGATTGCCCCTTTTATGGCAAGAAAAGCACCCAGGGCAATCACCAGCAGAACCTCTGAGATTGGGAGGTAGTACTGGGGCGTGATGAAATAGAACATGAAAGAGGCGAGCAGCAAGATGCCGAGGATGCCAAACAGGAAAACCAGGGTGTAAATGCAGCCATAGATGCTGAGCACGGCATAGCCTATCAGGTTTTTGCGGATGCTCTTCTGGGCAAAATCAATGGTATAGAACATGGTTAGATAAACAATGGCAATTTATTTAAAACGAACATCCGCTATTCATTTCAGGTTGGCGCTGAGATAAGTGTAGAGCAGGGGGAACAGGATTGAATAATCGCCATGTATGGTGGCGTATTTGCCTTTCACTTTTTTCCAGGAGATTCCTTCGGAAAGGCCTGCCCCTGAAAGTGAAGAATCATACTCAACCCCAGTGGTGATGTTCACTGCATAGTCAAGCCCTTCCTTCAGGACTGTGGAGCCCATGGCGAAATGCTTGGGAATGCCGCCGCCCAGCATTAAAGCGCCGATGCGCTTTGAATCATAGATTTTATTTGCAAGAGAGGGCATGTCAGAGATGGCGTCAATCACTGGCTTTTTGCGCGCGAATATGAGGTGGAGCCCGAGCATGGAATCCTGGAAGCCCGGGGAATAGACTTTCACTTTTTTGTCATGGCAGGCACGAAGGAGGGAACCCTTTGGCAATTTGGCGCCGATTGCATCGAGCAGTTCGCTGATGCCAATCTGCCTGCCATCCAATGGGGCGAGGACCCTGGCGAGGGTGCGCTCCACCTTTGCAAAATCATTCATGTCAATGACGATGTTACCTATGCGGCCGAAATTCTTTTTCCTGAAAAGGGCATCAGGCTCGCCTGGCTGGGCAATGTAATGCCTGCCGCCATGGGCGTCGACCAAATCATGGACGATGTTGGCGCCGCTTGTGATTATTGTGCCAAACCAGCCCTTATTCACGGAATAGATGAATAGCTTTTTCAGCCCGATGGCAACGGCAGGGCCTGAGATTGAGAGAAGGCGCGTGCATTCATCATCCCTGACCATGTCAAGGGCGAGCCTGCAGCCTGCGTGCAGCTCCCGGGCAGTGCCACCCATAGCCGAGAAACCTGAAATTATGGAGGTTATATCTGAAGATTTGGCATCAAATGGCTTGATTTGCATAGACATCAAAATCAGTATAGTGATGATTGGGAGATTTAAGAAGGATAATGATAATGAGGGAGAGTGGTGTTTCGGGTTCCAAGACTCGGCTTTGCGTCAATATTCAAATGGCAGTAGCTAACACAGTTCCTAACTAATCTTTACAGATGATAAGGTAGACTTTTTTTTCAATAAATTTTTTTGGGCAGTCAACCTTGCCGCTGCATCCGAACGGAGTTACCGTCCGCTCCAGAAATCCTAGTATCTTGTCCCGTAAAACCAAGTTACGCTTGGTCAGTACTATATTCTGCATAGATATCTATAGATATGTGAAATAGGGGCTTTGCCCCTATGACCCCACGTCTTGCAGGCAGCTTCTCCCCGACTTGAAAGTCGGGGCTTCTCGCCGCCTGCGCTAAAACTCTGATAACTGAAGTTGGCGGTGGTCTTGCTCCCTGACATACTTCCGGGTGGTCGCAAGATCAACATCGCCAACGCTGCGATAGAATTTTCCCGGCGACCAAAATTCACCTTCTGGATATCTCAACCGAAATTTTGGTTCTACACTGAAAAGAGCATGTGCCGAAGCACCTTTCAGTGCATGAAGAA